>NZ_JBSFJX010000062.1:0-47015 GCF_053598275.1 Streptomyces sp. NPDC001156
CCGAGCGCCTGGGCAGCCGCCCCGGCCCGGCGATCGGCCGGGCCGGGGCGTGCTGGGCGGGCGGACGGCGGCCCGGCGCGGGGCCCGTCACGGGCCCGGTGTCACAGAGCGAGCGGACCGCCGTGCTCGACGGCCGCGTCGTCGGCGCCGCGCTGATGCGGTATGACCGCCGAGCCCTGCTGGAGCGCCACCGTCCGGGCCGGTGCGGGGATGCGGATGCCCTCGGCCCGGTACCGCTTGTGCAGGCGCTTGATGAACTCGTGCTTGATGCGGTACTGGTCGCTGAACTCGCCGACACCGAGGATCACCGTGAAGCCGATCCGGGAGTCGCCGAACGTGTGGAAGCGGATGGCCGGTTCATGGTCCGGGACCGCTCCGGTGATCTCCGTCATCACTTCGGCCACGACCTCGGTGGTGACCTTCTCCACATGCTCCAGGTCGCTGTCGTAGCCGACCCCCACCTGCACCAGCACGGTCAACTGCTGCTCGGGGCGGGTGTAGTTGATCATGTTGGTCTTGGCGAGCTCCCCGTTGGGGATGACGACCAGGTTGTTGGAGAGCTGGCGGACGGTCGTCTGCCGCCAGTTGATGTCGACGACATAGCCCTCCTCGCCGCTGCTCAGCCGGATGTAGTCGCCGGGCTGAACGGTCTTGGAGGCGAGGATGTGGATGCCCGCGAAGAGGTTCGCCAGGGTGTCCTGGAGGGCGAGGGCGACGGCCAGACCGCCGACACCGAGGGCGGTGAGCAGCGGCGCTATGGAGATGCCCAGGGTCTGCAGCATCACCAGGAAGCCCATCGCCAGCACCACGACACGGGTGATGTTGACGAAGATCGAGGCCGATCCGGCGACGCCGGACCGGGACTGGGTGACCGTCCGCACCAGGCCGGCGATAACCCTCGCGGCCGTCACCGTCGCGACGAAGATGAGCAGCACGCTCAGCGTCTGGTTGACGTGGTGCTGCACCGTCCGCGTGAGCGGCAGCACCGCGGCCGCGGCGGCCGCGCCGGCGGCGATCGCCGCCCACGGCACCAGCGTCCGCAGGGCGTCCACGATGACGTCGTCGCCGCTCCACTTGGTACGGCTCGCATGCCCGCCCAGCCAGCGCAGCAGTATGCGCAGCAGGAATCCGGCCACCAGGCCCGCCGCCACGGCTATTCCGGCGACGACCAGATCGTCCAGGGTGAGCGCGCGGTTCACCGGTCACCTCCCGTGAGGGGAAGAGGGCCGCCGGGTCGGATGTGAGGAGTCGTCACCTTGCCACCTGCTCGAATACGGACGGCACACGGCCGTGCATCAGGGACGCACGGCCGTGTGCCCACGGGATGCACGATCGCGCCGCGAAGCGGTGTGCACCGTTCCGCAGCGAAAGGTCATCCTGCCGTATCCAGGAGCCCGGCCGTCACCGGGCCGCTCGGAAGCCGCCCTTGACGTGCGCTCATTCACGTCGTGCGGCAGTCGTCCGTCGCGGTCACATGTCCGTGAACGACCCGTGCCGTCCGGCCCCCGCCGTGAAGCGGGCGGCGCCCTCCAGGCCCTCGGCCAGCACCCCCATGCCGTAGCGGAGTTCGCCCCGCATCGCCGTCGTCTCGTCCTGTCCCTGCTGGTCGAGGACGGAGGCGCGGTCCCCGCGCAGGCAGGCCTGTGGGAAGCGGGCGATCTCGGCGGCGAGTTCCTCGGCCGCGGCGCGTGCCTGTCCCGTCGGCACGACGCGGTTGGCGAGGCCCATCTCGTGGGCCTCCCGGGCGGGTACCGGACGGCCGGTGAGGATCATGTCCATGGCCCGGCCGGCACCGATCAGCCGTGGCAGCCGCACCGTCCCGCCGTCGATGAGCGGCACACCCCAGCGACGGCAGAAGACCCCGAACACCGCGTCCTCCTCGGCGACGCGCAGATCGCACCAGAGCGCCAACTCCAGACCGCCGGCCACCGCGTGTCCGGTGACCGCCGCGATGACGGGCTTGGACAGCCGCAGCCGGGTCGGCCCCATGGGGCCGTCGCCGTCCTCGGCCACGCGATTGCCGCGCTCGGTGCCCACGGCCTTCAGATCGGCGCCCGCGCAGAACGTCCCGCCCTCGCCCCACAGCACCGCCACCCGCGCGGACGCGTCCGCCTCGAACTCCCTGAAGGCGGCGGCCAGCGCGGCGGCGGTCGGCCCGTCCACGGCGTTGCGGGCTTCGGGGCGGGAGAGGACGACCGTGGTGACGTACCCCTGACGTTCGGTCCGGACCGGCATCGGGCTGCCCCTTTCACACGGCGGAGGGCTGGCCCAGCAGAGGTTACTCGGGAGTACGGCCGCTGTCCCCGGTCAGATCACCTTCAGCCGCACCAGTGCCCCGAGCGTGAGCGCCCCCGGCACCAGCGGCACCCACACCGTGATGATCCGGTACGCCAGGACCACCGCCGTCGCCAGGGCCACCGGGGCGCCGGCCGCGACCAGGGTGACGATCAGCGCCGCCTCCACCGAGCCGATGCCGCCGGGCGTGGGCACGGCGGCGACCGCGATGGTCGCCGCCAGATATGCGACGGCCATGTGCGCGGGCGGCACCGGCAGGTCCAAGGCCCGCCCCACCGCGGCCAGTCCGGCCGCCTGGAGTGCCGGGAAGGCCAGCGACCCGCCCCACAGGGCGATCGCGCGGGAGGGACGCGTGTGCACCGTGCGGGCCTCGCCGAGTGCCGCACGCAGGAAGGAGAACACGGCCGTGCGCAGCCGCCGCACGAGCAGCACCACCGCGAGCGCCACGCACACCGCCGCGACCGCACCGATCAGCACCGGGCCCACCGCCGGGGCGGGCAGGAGGGTGCCGAGGTGGAGGGCGTGCGGGAAGGCGAGCAGCAGGGCCACCAGCAGACCGGTCCGGGTGATCGACTCGGCGAGCAGGTACAGCGCGATCGCCGCCGACGAACTGGCCAGCGGCACCCCGCACACCGTCATGAAACGGAGGTTGACCGCACCCGCTCCCAGACCGGTCGGCAGCAGATGGTTGGCCGCGCCCGCCGCGAACTGGGTGGCGAGCAGTCGGCGTGCGGGCAGCCGCTGCATGACCGCGCCCTGGCGGGTGAAGGCGGCCGCCACCCAGGTCAGACAGGTGGCGCCGGCGGCGGCCACCAGCCAGGGCCACTCGGCGGACGCCAGTTGCTTGAAGCCCTCCACAAGCACGGACCAGTGCTGTACCGCGACCACGGCCACGAGGGCCAGCGGAAGCAGGCACAGGATCTGGCGGACCGGGACACGTCTGGCGAGTCGCTGAGGGAGACGTACGGCACTCACACCGGGAGAGGTTTTCCGTGCCGCACCAACGTGAGGTTGCGGGCGTGCGGACGGCGGCTGACGTGCGGGGCAAGGCACGGGAGCGACCGGGTTCCCGGGTGCCCGTGTCGCAGGGGCATTCGTCCCGGTCTCCCTGCGCGTGAAGCCCGTCCGCCTTCTCTTGACCTCAAGGTTGCTCGAGGTCCTAACGTCTGTCTTATGAGCATGGAGACCACCGCCTGGCACCAGTTGCACAGCGTCATGAGCGCGCAGCGGGAGCGCCGCCCCCTCGACCGCGCCACGCTGCGCCGAATCGGCGCGTTCGCGCGCCCCCACCGCCCCCGCATCGTGCAGTTCGTCCTGGTCAGCGTGGTGACGGCACTGCTCGCCGTGGCGACCCCGCTGCTCGCCGGCCGTGTCGTCGACGCGATCGTGTCGCACGGCGACCCGGGAACCGTCGTACGGCTGTCGCTGTTCATCGCCCTCATCGCGGTCGCCGAGGCGGCGCTCGGGCTCCTCGGCCGCAGGCTGTCGGCCACGCTCGGGGAAGGCCTCATCCTCGATCTGCGGACGGCTGTGTTCGATCATGTGCAGCGCATGCCGGTCGCGTTCTTCACACGTACCCGTACGGGCGCGCTGGTCAGTCGTCTCAACAACGACGTCATCGGCGCGCAGCGCGCCTTCAGCAACACCCTGTCGGGAGTCGTCGGCAATGTGGTCACGCTGCTGCTCACGCTGGTCGTGATGCTGACCCTGTCCTGGCAGATCACACTGCTCGCCCTGGTGCTGCTGCCGGTCTTCCTGTTCCCCGCGCGGCGGATGGGCCGCCGGATGGCGCTGCTGCAACGGGAGGCCGCCGACCTCAACGCCGCGATGGGCACCCGGATGACCGAACGCTTCTCCGCACCCGGTGCCACGCTCGTCAAACTCTTCGGGCGCCCAGAGGAGGAGTCCGAAGAGTTCGCCGCGCGGGCCCGCCGGGTGCGGGACATCGGGGTGCGGACGGCCATGTCCCAGTCGGCGTTCATCACCGCGCTCACGCTGGTCTCCGCCCTGGCGCTCGCCCTGGTCTACGGGCTCGGCGGCTGGTTCGCCCTGCGCGGCAGCCTTGAGGCGGGCTCCGTCGTCTCGCTCGCCCTGCTGCTCACCCGGCTCTACGCACCCCTCACCTCCCTCGCGGGGGCCCGCGTCGAGATCATGAGCGCGCTCGTCAGCTTCGAGCGCGTCTTCGAAGTACTGGACCTGAAGCCGCTGATCGAGGAGCGGCCGAGACCGCGGCAGGTTCCCGGCGGCCCGGTGGCGGTGGAATTCGAGGACGTCCGCTTCGGGTACCCGGCCGCCGACAAGGTCTCCCTGGCCTCGCTCGAGGAGGTGGCGGTCCTGGACACGCGCGGCGGCGCCGAGATCCTGCAGGGTGTCTCCTTCCGCGCCGAGCCCGGCCAGACGGTCGCCCTCGTGGGGTCCTCCGGTGCCGGCAAGTCCACCATCGCGGCTCTGCTCCCGCGGCTGTACGACGTCGACGAGGGCACCGTCCGCATCGGCGGCGTCGACGTCCGCGATCTGAGCGCCGCATCGCTGCGCGAGACCCTCGGCATGGTCACCCAGGACGGCCACCTGTTCCACGACACGGTGCGGGCCAACCTGCTGCTGGCCGACCCCGGGGCGAGCGAGGACGACCTGTGGGACGTGCTGCTCCGGGCCCGCCTCGACGACCTCGTACGCGCCCTGCCCGACGGGCTCGACACGGTCGTCGGGGAGCGCGGCTACCGACTGTCCGGCGGCGAGCGCCAGCGCCTGACCATCGCCCGTCTGCTCCTGGCCCGCCAGCGGGTCGTCATCCTCGACGAGGCCACCGCCCATCTGGACAACACCTCCGAGGCGGCCGTGCAGGAGGCCCTCACGGAGGCGCTGGAGGGCCGTACCGCCGTCGTCATCGCCCACCGCCTGTCCACCGTGCGGGCAGCCGACGTGATCCTCGTCGTCGAGTCGGGCCGGATCCTGGAGCGGGGCACCCACGAGGAGCTGCTGGCCAGGGGCGGGCGGTACGCGGAGCTGTACCGGACCCAGTTCGCGAAGCCGGCGCACTGGGAGGCGGAGGGCGGAGCGGAGACGGAGGCCGTCGCGTAGACGGCAGGTCCCCGTTCCTGATGTGCCCGCGTGTGCCCACCGTGCCGTTCTCTCCGGGGGGGCGCCTGAGCTGCGCGGATCGTAGCGTGAAGGGGGTGGCGCGGCGCGGCGCACAAGGGAGACGGTGACGATGTCAACGATGGACTACGCGGCACTGTTCGCCGCCACACCGAGTCCCTATCTCGTGCTGGCCCCCGACCTGATCATCGTTGAGGTCAACCAGGCCTATCTGAACGCGACCAGCCGGACCCGGGACGACCTGATCGGGCAGCACATCTTCGAGGCCTTCCCGGAGAACCCCGACGACCCGGATGCCGACGGTGTGCGCAACCTGAACGCCTCGCTGCACCGTGTCCTGAACTCCAAACAGCCTGACACGATGGCGCTGCAGAAGTACGACATCCCCATCATGGGCAGACCCGGCGCATTCGACGAGCGATGGTGGTCACCGGTCAACACACCGATCCTCGATCCCGAGGGGAAGGTGGCGTGGATCATCCACCGCGTCGAGGACGTGACCGCGTACATCCTGACCCACGGCAGAAGCGACTGGCGACTGTCCAAGCACCTCACCGAGCGCGAGGCCCTGGAGGCCGAGCTCTACGCGCGGGCGCGCGAGCTGCAGCTGCTGAACGAGGAGCTGCGGCAGGCGCACACCCGTGAGCGCAAAGTGGCTGTCGCACTGCAGGAGGCCATGCTCCAGGCACCGGACCTGGCCCGGCACGAGAACGTCGCGGTGCGCTATCTGCCCGCCACCGGCTCGCTGAACGTGTGCGGCGACTGGTACGACATCATCGATCTGTCCGAGACCCGGTTCGCGGTGGCGGTCGGCGACGTCGTCGGCCACGGTCTGGAGGCCGCGGCCGTCATGGGGATGCTCCGCAGTGCGCTGAGCGCCGCGATCCGCGCGCTGGAGGGGCCCGCCCAGGCACTGGAGGTGCTCGGCCTGTACGCCCGGTCGGTGGAAGGCGCGCTGAACACCACCGCCGTCAAGGCGATGGTCGACACCCGCAGCGAGCTGATCATCTACAGCAGCGCCGGTCACCCGCCCCCCGTCCTCGTCCACCGGGACGGCACGTGCGAACTGCTCGACAAGGCGACCGACCCGCCGCTGGGCGCCCGGCCTCAGCACGTGCCCCGCCCTCAGGCCTGCCAGCCCTACCGGCCCGGCGACACCCTCGTCCTCTACACCGACGGGCTGATCGAGCGCCGGAGCGAGCACATAGAGACGGGGCTGAGCCGGCTGACCGACGTCCTCGGCCGCTACTGCACCCTCGGCCCGGAGCGCTTGGCCGACGTCCTGCTGACGCAACTCGGCGTGGCCGGCGGCGCCCGGGACGACATCGCCCTGGTCATCATCCGGCTGTGACGCGGGAGCGGAGCCCCTCAGCCGGTGCCGTACTCCACCGTGCCGTGCGGCTGAGTCCCTTATGCCCCGATGGTGTCCAGTTCGGCGACGGCGTCGGCGGGCAGGACCAGGCCGGCGGCGGCGATGTTCTCGCGCAGGTGGGCGAGCGAGGAGGTGCCGGGGATGACGACGATGCCCGGCGAGCGCTGGAGCAGCCAGGCCAGAGCGACCTGTTGCCGGGAGGCCTCGAGGCGGGTGGCGACCTTGTCGAGGGTCTCGGACTGCAGCGGGTTGAAGCCGCCCAGCGGGAAGAACGGGGCGAAGGCGATGTTCTGGTCCGCGCACCGCTGCACCAGGGCGTCGTCCTGCCGGTTGGCCAGGTTGTAGAGGTTCTGCACGGTGACGACGGGAGCGATGGCCTGGGCCTCGGCGAGCTGCGCCGCGGAGACGCCGCTGAGCCCGAGGTGGCGGATCAGGCCCTGCTGCTGGAGCTCCGCCAGGGCGCCGAACTGCTCGGACAGGGGCTCGTCGTCGGTGGTGTCGTGACCGCCGACCCGCAGGTTGACCACGTCCAGGGTGTCCAGGCCGAGGTGGGTGAGGTTCTCGAGGACCTGTTCCTTCAGATCCGCGGGGTCCAGGGACGGGATCCAGCTGCCGTCGCTTCCCCGGCGGGCGCCGACCTTGGTGACGATGTGCAGACCTGCGGGATACGGAGCGAGGGCTTCCCTGATGAGCTCGTTGACCACGACGGGACCGTAGAAGTCGGCGGTGTCGATATGGGTGATGTCGGCCTCCACCGCCGCGCGCAGCACCGCGAGCGCCTGGTCACGGTCCCGGGGCGGCCCGAAGACGTGCGGACCCGCCAGTTGCATCGCGCCGTATCCCATGCGGGAGACCGTCACGCCGTCCGCCAGAGTGACCGTACCGCCGGCGAGGGTGGTGACCATGGTGTTCCTCTCGTTCGCACGTTCGACATTGCTCCCCGGGGGGGGAACGACGGACAGTGTGCCGGTTCCGACCCGGAGTGACACGTCCATCCTCGGGGCGGCCCGTTCCCGCAGGTAGCTCCCTGAGGTTCCTGGGAGTGACAGGGCCAGGCGCCTTCGGCCCGGGACCACCCGGCGGTCCCGGTCTGTCCGGCGCCCGGGTTCCGAGCCGTGTCGACGAGGAGGTACCGGGTACTCACACGGGTGCACGCAGCCGTCCGGTCCGGTACGCGCAGCCGGCGGACTGCTCTCGTTCGGCAGAGGGGGTGGTCATGACGCGGTACGGGGAGCCAGCGCCTCCTGCCCGGGGAGCGGAGGAGCCCGAGGTGCGCCCGGCGACGGCGAGGGCCGGGCAGCCGCCGCGGCCCGAGACGCGGCCGCAGGAGATCGAGCAGCTGCCCCCCGATCACAGCCGGGCGATTCTTGAGGCGACCAAGCGGGTCGGCGTCCTTCTGAAGCGGAAGGGCCATGCCTTCGCGCTGGCCGGGAGCGTCGCCGTCTATGCGCACGGCGGCAGCGAGAACCTGCAGCACGACGCCGACTTCTGTGTGTCGCCCGATGACGCCGAGGCGGTCACGGCCACGCTGCGGGACGCGGGGCTGACCGTGTACCGGCCGCCGGAGGACTGGCTGATGAAGGCCGAGTGTTTCGGCCAGGACATCGACATCATCTTCGAACTGGCGCACAAGCCGGTCACCTCCGACATGCTCGCACGCGCGCGGGAACTCCCGGTCGACTCGGTGCGCATGCCGGTGCTGGCCCCCACCGACCTGCTCTGGAGCCTGATCGCCGCCTTCTCGGAGCACCACTGCGACTTCGGCGCGGTTCTCCCCGTGGCCCGCGCGCTGCGCGAAAAGGTCGACTGGGACCGGATGCGCCGGGAGTGCGAGGACGACCCCATGCCTGCCGCCTTCTTCTTCCTTCTCGAACGCCTCGACGTCATCGCCCCGCAGAAGGAGACGGGATGAACCAGCACAGCGCAGAGGGCGCACCCGGTGCCCAGGCCGCGCGGAACACGGAGTACCGCGTTGCTCATCTCCTGGAACGTCTGGCCGAAGGGCACGCCGGTGAGCTGGGCGTACGGATCGAGGTCCGCGGCGAGGCGGTGATGGTGACCGGCACCGTCGCCTCCGTTCAGTGCCGTGAGGAGGTCCTCGGCACCGTCCGCGAGGAACTGGCCGGAGTCCCGGTCCGTTGCGACCTCGTGGTCGCCGAGAACTCGGCGCCCGACCAGGCGGAGGAACTCGCATGATCCGGGTGGCAGCCGTCGGGGACATCCACATGGGGCCCGACAGCCAGGGGGCGCTTCGTCCCGCCTTCGAGAGCCTGGCGGAGTGCGCGGACCTCCTGCTGCTGGCCGGGGACCTCACCCGCCACGGAACCCCGGAGGAGGCCGGGGTGGTGGCGAGGGAGGTCCGGGACCTGCCGGTCCCGGTCGTGGCGGTCCTCGGCAACCACGACCACCACGACGAGCGCCCGGAGGAAGTCGCGGCGATCTTGGAGGGCACCGGTGGCGCACGGGTCCTTGAGGGCAGCGCCACCACCCTGACCTGCGCCGGCACGCGCGTCGGCGTGGCAGGTACCAAGGGGTTCGGCGGCGGCTTCGTCGGTCGCAGCGCCGGGGAGTTCGGCGAGCCGCTGATGAAGGAGTTCGTACGGTGCTCACGCCGCAGCGCCGACGCCCTGCGGCAGGCCCTGGAGGAACTGGACGAACAGCGCTGTGAGGTTCGTATCGCCCTCACCCACTATTCCCCCGTGCCGGAGACCCTGGCCGGCGAACCTCTGGAGATCTACCCGTTCCTCGGCAGCTATCTGCTGGCGGAGGCGATCGACACCGCCGGCGCGGACCTGGCGGTGCACGGACACGCGCACGCGGGCACGGAACACGGCATGACGAGCGGCGGGGTCAAGGTCCGGAACGTCGCCCAGCCCGTCATCGGGCGGGCCTTCCGGGTCTACCACCTACAGGTGCGGGAATCCCTGGCAGCGAGTGCGACCGACGGAGCGTAGTCGAGCCCTGACCGACCGTGATGATCCTGGGAGAAGGCTCCCCGGTCACGTGACCAGGATCTCGCTCCAGATCTGTCCGGAAATCGGACAAACCCTGGTAGGAAGGACCGGATAGTCTTCCATTTCCTCCAGGAAAGCCCGCTCATGGCCCACGAGAACACCCACGACCATCACATATTCGAGATGGATCTCACCGCTGACGAAGCGCGCCGGCGGGCGGAGTTCTACACGGCGATGGGGCCCCACTGGGACCCGATCACGGCCATGGCCGACGAGGACGCGGCGTATCGCATGCTCTACTCCGGCCTCGACGAGCACCAGCGGGAGATCTACGACCGCCTGGTGGCAGCCGGAGTGCTGCCCGCCGGCCTCGGTGACGGCCGTGCTGCCGATTGATCCCCACGCCGACAAGGCGCGCCGGGCCTGGCTCCCGTGCCCGCGATGCCGGGACCACGAGAACTGCGAGAACTGCCTGGCGGGCCGGACCTGCCGAGTGCATTGGCGCTATCTGCTGTCCAACGCCGGACACGTGGTCCATCTGCAGTGCCCCAACTGCACCCACATCTGGGTGCACGACACCGCCGCCTGAGGGGTACAAGGCACACTCTCGTTGGACGCGGCCCTGGCCGCACCGCATTGACTCGACCATGACCTTCAGCCGTCGCGAGGCTGTTCTGAACCCGCCCGATCGAGGTCAGGTCGTCGACGTCTGCCGTTCCCTGCGGACGAATTGAAGGATGTGCTCCGGGAGTGCCGGCGCGCATGCTCGTGCTACGGACGTCGGGAAAAGCCGCCTGGGCGAGACGGGCCAGCGAGTCTTCGGGCC
The DNA here is from genome assembly GCF_053598275.1 of Streptomyces sp. NPDC001156. NCBI lineage: Bacteria > Bacillati > Actinomycetota > Actinomycetes > Kitasatosporales > Streptomycetaceae > Streptomyces > Streptomyces sp. NPDC001156. Next base: position 10,547 of record NZ_JBSFJX010000062.1, read on the forward strand.
ACATCCGGACGAAAAGGCGGGCGCCCCGCTCGTAGAGGACGCTGGTCGCGTCGTGCCAGCGGACAGGGTGGACGACCGACTGCACACGGTCCTCGCGTACGGCGGATGCGGTGCGCAGCGTGCGGCCGCCACGGTTGCCAGCCAGGGGGATGCGGGGGCGCGACAGCCGGAGACCGGGCAGGACGGCGGCCAACTCCCGTTCGGGGCCCGACATCAGGGGGCAGTGGGAAGGAATGTCGACCGCGAGGCGCGCGGCCTTGACGGCTCCATGCGCGAGCGCGAGAGCCAGGAGGCGGTCGACGGCCGCGTCGGCGCCGGAGACCGCGATCTGCCGGGGGCGTTGACGTTGGCGGCGTACACCGGCTCGGCGTGCCGGGCGGCCTGTTCGGCGAGACGGTTCACGGACTGCTCGTCGAGGCCGAGTGCCACGCCCATGCCGTATCCGTGCGGGTACGCCGACTCCATGGCGTGCCCCCGGACCCCGTACCGCACGGACCGCGTCCGGCAGGGCGAGCGCGCCCGAGGCGGCGGCGAAGGCGCCGGCGATCGCGGCGTCGATGCGGGCGTGGACGACCAGGCGGGTGCCGCCTGCCTTCGAGCAGCCGCTGGGCGTTGTGGACGGCCACGGCAGGTCGCACAGCGCCCCGGTCGCCCGACGTCCCCTGGGGAGACGCCTTCGCTCGCCCGTGCGCGAACAGAAGAGTGAATGCACGCCTTTGCCCTGCGGAGAGCCGCCACTAGGAGCTGAAGCACCGCAAGGCAGGGAGGAGTGGCACCGGGATTGACCTGCGAGGTGTCCGCCCGACGCATAGGGTGACGGTCCGGGGTGGGTCGGCTACTTTGAGATGTCCTCGGCCGGGCCCTCGTCCACATGCTGCGATAAGCTGAAGCGAAAGTGTCTGGGCCCGCCGGTCCCTCGCGGCTCAGCCGCCCCGAACGGTGCGGGATGGCGGCCGACACCTGCTCGATCAGCAGAAATCTACTCCAGCAGTGCCAGGGGACAGTTGTCTTCCCACATTCCGTTTCCCGTGGGTCGGCTTTCATGGACCTCAACACCATCACCGAAGTAGTCCGGCGACCGTCCGAGCGGCCAGGCATGGACTGGCGCGATGGTGACGCCTGGCTCGCAGGCGGAACATGGCTCTATTCCACGGAGCAGCCAGACCTGCGACGGCTGATCGACCTGACGGCGTTGCGATGGGAGCCCCTTGTTCCCACGGACAAGGGCCTGGAGATCAGCGCCACATGCACTGTTCGCGACCTGTACGCCTTCCCATGGCCGGAGGGCTGGACCGCCGGAATTCTTTTCCGGAAAAGCTGTGAGGCATTCCTGTCCTCGTTCAAGGTCTGGAACGCGGCGACCGTCGGCGGAAATATCTGCATGTCCTTGCCCGCCGGCCCGATGATCACGCTGACGGTCGCGTTGGAGGCCCAGTACGAACTGTGGGCGCCCGATGGCTCCGTGCGCTTCGTCGACGCCCTCGATTTCGTCACCGGCGACCACCGCAACGTTCTCGCCCCCGGGGAGATCCTCCGGCGCATCACCATTCCGGAGCACGCGCTGCGCAAACACACCGCGCACCGTCGCTTCGCGCTGACCCGGCTCGGCCGTTCGACGGTGTTCCTCGTCGGCACGCAACGACTGGGAGCGAGTGACCTGGTGCTCACCGTCACGGCCGGTACCACACGGCCGGTCCGCATCGCCTTCGACTCCCTGCCCGATGTCCACACCCTGCGGCAGAGCATCGACGCCGTGCCGGCCGACGTCTGGTTCGCCGATCCCAACGGAACCCCTGACCACCGTCGGCATCTGACACGGCACTTCGCCGAAGAGATCTGCCGGGAACTCACGGCTGGGGACCTGGCATGAGCTACATCGTGAACGGCAAGGAATTCGACCGGCAGCCAGCCCCCGGCCAGTGCCTGCGCACGTTCCTACGCGAACTCGGCCACTTCGGCGTCAAGAAGGGGTGCGACGCGGGCGACTGCGGCGCCTGCACGGTGTGGCTGGACGGCGCACCGGTACACAGCTGCATCACCCCCGCGTTCCGCGCGGACGGCCGGGAAGTGACCACGATCGAGGGACTTGGACGACCCGGCGCCCCGCATCCCATGCAGCGGCAGTTCGAGGACGCCCCGGGGTTCCAGTGCGGTTTCTGCACCGCAGGGATGATCATGACGTCGGCGACCTTCACCGAGGACCAGAAGGCCGATCTGCCACGGGCGTTGAAGGGCAACCTCTGCCGTTGCACCGGATACCGGGCGATCGAGGACGCCGTGAAGGGCGTCAGTGCGGTGGAGACGGCAGCACCGGGCAAGGCCGTCGGGACGAGCATCGGCGCTCCCGCGGGCCACGACGTGGTGACGGGTCACGCCGAGTTCACCATGGACACGCACATCGACGGCATGCTGCACCTCAAGGTGCTGCACTCACCCCACGCGCACGCCCGGATCCTCTCGATCGACAAGAGCGCCGCCCTCGCGGTGCCCGGCGTGCACCGGGTCTACACCTGGGAAGACGTACCCCGCAGACAGTTCACCACGGCGATCCACACCGACCACCTGGTCGACCCGGACGACACCTACATCCTCGATGACACGGTCCGCTTCGCCGGCCAGCGCGTCGCCGCGGTCCTGGCCGACACGGTCGGGGCGGCGGAGGAGGGCTGCCGGTGTCTCGCGGTCGACTACGAGGTGCTGCCGGCGGTGTTCGACCCGGAGGCGGCGATGGCCGACGGGGCACCCCAGCTGCACGGCTCCGACGATCCGTTCGTCCGCGACCCCGTCCACAACATCCTGCTCGAACTTCACTCGCACATCGGCGACGTCGACGCAGGATTCGCTGGAGCCGACGTGGTCCACGAAGGCACGTACTTCTCACCGCGGGTGCAGCACGCGCATCTGGAGACCCACGGTTCCATCGCCTGGATGGAGGACGGTCGGCTGAACGTCCGCACCAGTTCGCAGTCACCGTCGATCGCCAAGGTCAAACTGGAGTACCTGTTCGCGCTGCGCCCGGATCAGGTGAGGGTGTTCTGCAGGCGCGTCGGCGGCGGATTCGGCGGCAAGCAGGAGGTGATCGCCGAGGATCTGGTCGCACTCGCCACCCTGGACACCGGACGGCCCACCTGCCTCGAGTACACCCGTGAGGGGAGTTCACCACGGCCTCGCCGCGGCATCCGATGACCCTGACCGTCAAGCTCGGCGCGAAGGCCGACGGAACGCTCACCGCCTTCCAGGTACGCAACGTGTCGAACACCGGCGCCTACGGGAACCACGGTGGCGAAACGCTGTACGCGGGCGGAGCCGCCGTCATGATCTACCGCTGCCCCCACAAGAAGTACGACGCGTACTCCGTCTACACGAACACTGTGCCGAGCGGGGCGCTGCGAGGTTACGGGATGACGCAGCCGGCGTTCGCGGTGGAGTCGGCGATGGACGAACTGGCCCGCGCCCTGCACATCGACCCGCTGGAACTGCGCCGGCGCAACATCGTTCGGCCCGGTGAGCCCCTGGTGGCTCTGCACGACGGCCCTGACGACGTGGTCTTCACTGAGGCCGGACTCGCCAAGTGCATCGACCTGGTGGGCGACGCCCTGGCCCGTACGGCCGACCGGGCGCCTCCCGGCCCCGAGTGGCTCGTCGGAGCCGGCGTGGCGAGTTCCCTGCACGAGACCGCGCCCCCGACGGAACACCTCTCCGAGGCCTGGGTCACCCTGGGCGACGACCTCATCTACGAACTGGCCGTCGGAACCGCCGAGTTCGGGGAGGGAACCTCCACGGCGCATGTCCAGATCGCAGCCGACCAGCTGGGCACGACGCCCTCGCGGATCCGTCTGGTGCAGTCCGACACCGACCGCACGGGATTCGACACCGGTGCCTTCGCGAGCGCCGGCCTCTTCGTGGCGGGCAACGCGGTCCTGCGGGCAGCCAACGCCGTGCGCGACCGCATCCTGGAATTCGCCGCGGCGCACACGGGCGTCCACGTCGTGATGTGCGTGATGGACGACGACGGTGTCCTCTGCGGGGACCGGCGGGTGTCGCTGGGCGGACTCGTCGCGCTGGCCCGGGCGCGTGGAATCCGATTCACCGCCGCACGCAAGGCGTACGGCTCGCCCCGGAGCGTCACCTCCAACACGCAGGGGTTCCGGGTCGCCGTGCACCGCGTGACGGGTGAGATACGGATCCTGTACAGCGTGCATGCGGCGGACGCCGGAGTGATCATCAACCCGGCGCAGGTCCGGGGACAGGTGGAGGGCGGTGTCGCGCAGGGGATCGGCTTCGCGCTGACCGAGAACCATCACGTCGACGACAGCGGCGTCATGGTCAATCCGAACCTCCGGAACTACCGCATCCCCGCCTACGCCGACATCCCCCGTACCGAGGTCCTCCTGGTGAGCTCGGCGGATTCGACGGGGCCCATGCGGGCCAAGGGGATGGCCGAGTGCTGTATCAACCCGGTCGCCCCCGCCCTCGCGAACGCGGTGCATGACGCGACGGGCGTCCGCTACCGTGCGTTGCCGCTGACTCCTGAACGCATTTACGGCCGACTCCCTGCGGAACAGTCGGTGTCGACAGGTTGAGCCGCATGAACACCGAAAAGAACCTAGCCGCCGCGGCGACGGCGATCATCGGCCAGAAGGTCCTGCCCGGGCTGGAACGGGAGTTCGAGTCGTGGCAGGAGGACCTCAACGCGGCGGCCGCCTACTACCCCGGTTTCCTCGGCGCCGAGATCTCCCCGCCGACACCGCTGCAACCCGACTGGGTCGTCGTGTACCGGTTCGACTCGGTGGCGCATCTTCAGGCGTGGATCAACAGCGGGACCAGGCAGACATATCTCGACGTCGGCGCCAAGTACTTCGACGGTCCGGCGACCCAGCAGGTGGTCAGCAGCGGCAGCCAGTCACTGGATCCGCTGGTCACCGTGGTGGTCACCCATCGCGTCCCCCCGAACCAGGTCGACGACTTCCTCGACTGGCAGCACCACATGGTCCAGGAGGAGAGCAAGTTCGAGGGGTTTCGCGGGACCGAGCTCTTCCGTCCCATCGAGGGGCTTCAGGAGGAATGGACCACGCTGTACCGCTACGACAGCGCCGAGCACCTCGACGCCTGGCTGACGTCGCCCGAACGGCAGGAGGTCCTTGCCGAGGGTGAGAAGTTCAGCGACTTCAAGCTGCACACGATCGACAACTCGTTCGGCAGCTGGTTCGCCTTCGAGGGCAACGGCAAGGAGGCACCGCCGCCGCCCTCCGAGACCAGGACCTCCCTCGCCATCTGGGTCGGCCTGTACCCGACTGTCGTGCTGCTGACGCTCGCTCTGTCCCCGCTGCACATGCCGCTCTGGATCGGCCTGCTCGTGGGCAACCTGCTGTCGAGTTTCATCATGAGCTTCCTGACCATGCCCTACTACGTAAACCCGCTGCTCGGGCGATGGCTGCGGCCACCCCCGAACGAACCGGCGGCAAGAACCAACCTCCGTGGCCTCGGTGTCGTCGCTGCGGCGATGGCTTTCTGGGCTGTCGTGTTCTACCTCGTCACGGTCCGGTGGTGGACGCTGCCCTGACTGGTGAATGTGCCTGAATGGGGACGGCTCCAGCGGTGAGTGCCGCAAGGCAGGCACTCAAATCCGCCGCTGTAGAGTGAATGCACGCCTTTGACCTGCACAGAGCAGGCAGAGAGCCACCACTAGGAGCACTGCATGCTGCGCACCATGTTCAAGTCCAAGATCCACCGTGCCACCGTCACCCAGGCCGACCTGCACTACGTCGGATCCGTGACCATCGACGCCGACCTGCTCGACGCCGCCGATCTGCTGCCGGGGGAGCTCGTCCACATCGTCGACATCACCAACGGCGCCCGGCTGGAGACCTACGTCATCGAGGGTGAGCGCGGCTCCGGCGTCATCGGCATCAACGGGGCCGCGGCCCATCTCGTGCACCCCGGCGATCTGGTGATCGTCATCAGCTACGCCCAGGTGTCCGACGCCGAGGCGAGGAGCCTGCGGCCCCGGGTCGTGCACGTGGACGGCGACAACCGGATCGTGGCACTCGGCACGGACCCGTCCGCGCCGGTGCCGGGCTCGGACCAGGAGCGGAGCCCGCAGGCCGTCACGGCCTGACCGGCGGAGGGGAACCGACCGTGAGCGACAGCGGTACCCACGGCACACTCGCCCTGCTGCACACCTCGCCCGTGCACGTCCCGGTCTTCGAGGAACTGCGCGACCGGTCCCATCCGGGGCTCGCGCTGACGCACCTCGTGGCGGAGGACCTGCTGGCCCGGGCGCGGGCACAGGGCCCCGACGCCGTGGCCGGCGACATCCGGGAGCTGCTCGGACGGGTCGTCGCGGCCGGTGCCCGCGCCGTACTGTGCACCTGCTCGACCATCGGCGGGGTCGCCGAGGGCGTGGACGTGGGTGTGCCCGTGCTGCGGGTGGACCGGCCCATGGCCGCAGCGGCGGTTGCGGCCGGCCTCCGCATCACCGTGATCGCCGCCGTGGAGAGCACCTTGGGGCCGACGTCCGCCCTGATCCATGAGGAGGCGGCGGACAGGGCGGTCGAGGTGCGCCCACTGCTCGTGGAGCGCGCCTGGCACCGCTTCGAGACGGGTGACATCGAGGGATACCTTCGCAGGGTGGCCGACGCCGCCGACACGGTCAGCGACGCCGACGCCATCGTCCTCGCCCAGGCGTCCATGGCCCCGGCGCGCCGGCTGACCACCACGGCCGTCCCGGTTCTGTCGAGCCCCGAGCCGGGCCTGGCGGCGGCCGCCGCCGTCGCCGCGAGGTACCCCACCCGGCCGTCCTCCCGTCCCGCGACGGGGTGAGTGCCTGCGGGGGGCCCGGGTACCCGGGGGACAAGTCCAGGGCCGATGTACCGAATGGCTGGAGGACACGATGACCCGCCCGCTCCCCGATCCCGTACAGCCGGGCCCGACTCCCGGACCGGGACCGACTCCGGGACCGGAGCCGACCCCTGACCCGGGCCCCACACCGGAACCGGTTCCGCCGGGCCCGGGACCCGAACCGCCCGGACCCGAACCCGTGCCTCCCGGACCGCACCCCGTGCCCCCGGCACCGCCGGGGCCCGGCCCCGACCGCCCGCAGCCGGGACCCGAACCGGTGCCCGGCCCTGAGCGGCCCACCCCCGAGCCGCCGCCTTCCCCCATCCCCGAACCGCCGGGCCCGGACCCCGTGCCCCAGCCCGAACCGGGGCCGCCCCTGAAGTGAGCACGCCTCGGCCGACGCGGCGGTGACCCGCGCTCCGGGTCACCGTCACGGGTGGTGTACGGCCGTTACGCCTCGACCTCGGACCGGTCCCCGCCCCACAGCGTGTGGAACGAGCCCGCGCGGTCCGTCCGCCGGTAGGTGTGCGCCCCGAAGAAGTCCCGCTGCCCCTGGGTCAGCGCGGCGGGCAGCCGCTCGGCGCGCAGGGCGTCGTAGTAGGCGAGCGCCGCGGAGAAACCGGGCGCGGGGACTCCCTGGCGGGTCGCGGCGACGAGGACCTCGCGCCAGTCGTCCTGCGCCGCCGCGATCTCCTGCGCGAAGGTCTCGTCGGACAGCAGGCTCGGCAGGTCGGGGCGCGCGTCGTAGGCGGCGCGGATGCGGTCCAGGAAGGCCGCGCGGATGATGCAGCCGCCGCGCCAGATGGAGGCCACCTTGCCGAGGTCGATGTCCCAGTCGTACTCGTCGCTGCCCGCGGTGATCTCGTGGAAGCCCTGGGTGTACGAGACGATCTTCGATGCGTACAACGCCTGCTCCACGCGGTCCGCGAAGGCCGCCGCCTCGTCCTTGCCGAGCGGCGCGGCCTTCGGCCCCACCAGGCCCCGCGAGGCCTCGCGCAGCGCCTTGTGGCCGGACAGCGAGCGGGCGAACACCGCCTCCGCGATCCCGGAGACCGGTACGCCGAGGTCGAGCGCGATCTGCACGGTCCAGCGGCCGGTGCCCTTCTGCTCGGCCTCGTCGAGGACCACGTCCACGAACGGCTTACCCGTCGCCGCGTCCACGTGCGACAGCACCTCGGCGGTGATCTCGATCAGGTACGAGTCGAGGCGGCCGGTGTTCCAGGTGCGGAAGATCTCCGCGATCTCGGCGGGGGAGTAGCCGGCGACGTCGCGCAGCAGCTGGTACGCCTCGCCGATCAGCTGCATGTCGGCGTACTCGATGCCGTTGTGGACCATCTTCACGAAGTGGCCCGCGCCGTCCGGGCCGATGTGCGTGACGCACGGTGCGCCGTCCTTCGCCTTCGCGGCGATCTTCTCCAGCATCGGGCCGAGGGAGGCGTACGACTCCTTCGATCCGCCCGGCATGATGCTCGGTCCGTGCAGCGCGCCCTCCTCGCCGCCCGAGATACCGGTGCCGACGAAGTGGATGCCCTGCTCGCGCAGCTGCTTCTCACGGCGGCGGGTGTCGGCGAAGTGCGCGTTGCCGCCGTCGATGATCATGTCACCGGGCTCCAGGAGCGGGGCGAACTCCTGGATCACCGCATCGGTCGGCGTGCCCGCCTTCACCATGATCATCAAGCGCCGCGGCCGCTCCAACGCCGCCACGAAGTCCTCCGCGGTCTCGGTCGGCACGAAGTCGCCCTCGTGCCCGAATTCCTTCACGAGGTCGTGCGTCCTCGACGCGGTCCGGTTGTGCAGAGCGACCGTGTAGCCGTTGCGCGCGAAGTTGCGGGCGAGATTGCGGCCCATGACCGCGAGGCCCGTGACGCCGATCTGGGCTGAAGTGCTCATAGCGGTTGGCTCCTAGAGGTCCTGGAATCGGGGGTGCCGGTTCGGTCCCGAACACATCCTCGGGGGGGTGTGGTGCCTGGTGTGGTCGTCAGTATTGCCCGGTGACCATCCTGACGTGCCGGTACGGCCGCCGCACATCCGCGTGTCCCCGCTGCGGGCCGACGTCCGTCCGTCCCCACGGTTCGCCGCATCCGCAAAAGGGGCCGATTCCCAGTCAGTTGGCGGGACGAAGCGGCCGATAGCCGTCTTGTCATGGCCTGTTCGCCGCTCTTACTTTTTCTCCTCCTGACGCATGTCGAGGGGGTCTCCATGGCCGCACGCGGCCGGCATCGCCGGTATCAGCCGACAAGGATCAACCGGGCCTCGTTCACCGTCACGGCGGGCGGCGCCGGCATGGCGATCCCGCTCATCGGCGTCGGCGTGGCGCACGCGGCCGACGTGGACACCTGGAACAAGGTCGCCGCCTGCGAGTCGAGCGGCAACTGGAGCGTCAACACCGGTAACGGCTACTACGGCGGCCTGCAGTTCACCCAGTCCACCTGGGAGGCCTACGGCGGCACGGCGTACGCCCGGCGCGCGGACCTCGCCACCAAGGACCAGCAGATCGCCGTGGCCGAGAAGGTGCTCGAGGGTCAGGGCCCCGGCGCCTGGCCGGTCTGCTCCGGACACGCCGGTCTCACCCACTCTCAACTTCCTTCGAGCGGGGGCACTCCCACCGGCGCCGCTCAAGGAACCGGCACCTCGGCCTCCTCGACGCGGACCACCGAGCGCGCCCTCCGCGACGTGACACCGCAGACGACGCCCCAGTCCCGGGCGGGCACCGCCGAGATGTACACCGTGGTGCGCGGCGACACGCTCTCCGATATCGCCGACACCCACCACGTCCAAGGCGGGTGGCATCGGCTGTACGCGGCCAACCGGGGAACGGTCGGCGCCGACCCGGACCTGATCCTGCCCGGACAGCGGCTGAGCCTGGGCGCCAAGGCCCCGTCGCACAAAGAGGCGACGCACCCGCGGGCCGACAGGGAGGCGACGCACCCGCGGGCCCACAAGTCCTCCACCGGGAAGACCGGTTCCGGGCGGAGCACCACGCCCCACGACATGGTGGCCCCGGTCCATGCCGCCATGGGTACGCCCTACCACGCCGCGGGGACGGCATGGTCGAAGGGCTACCACACGGGCGTCGACTTCCCCGTGCCCACCGGTACGTCGGTGAAGGTGGTGGCGGCGGGCCAGGTCGTCAGCGCGGGCTGGGGCGGCTCCTTCGGCTACCAGGTGGTCGTCCGGCACGCCGACGGCCGCTATACGCAGTACGCCCATCTGTCGGCGATCTCCGTGAAGGACGGGCAGAGCGTGCTTGCGGGTCAGCGCATCGGCCGCTCCGGGTCCACGGGCAACAGCACGGGTCCGCATCTCCACTTCGAGGTGCGGAGGGGTCCCGGGTTCGGCAGCGACATCGATCCGGTCGCCTACCTCCGGGCGGGCGGCGTCAGGATTTGATGCGGACCCGGTGCCGGTCGAGCACGGGCAGGGGTACGAACGGCCCGCCGTAGAAGGCACTGTACGGGACGGCCGGGCCGCCGTCCGCCGCCACCGGGTCCTCGTGCGGGCCCTCGTGGACCGGCGCCGGTACGAACGCCTCCTCCTCGGCCGGGGCGGGAGCCTGCGCGGGCACCGGGACGAGCGCTTCCCGGCGCGGTTCCGGTTCCGCGCCGGTTCCCGGCACGAGCTCGCAGGCCATCGCCGCGCGCTGTTCGCTGCCGATCCGCTCGGTGGTCAGCAGGATCAGGCCGCCCGCGGCGCCGACCCCGCAGGCGAGTGCGAGCACGGTGCCCGTCGTGCCGTAGCGGAACGCCTCCCCGAACAAGGTGATGCCGACCGCGGCGGCGACCACCGGGTTCACCACGGTCAGCGTGGCGAGCGGTGCCGCGAGGCCCGCACCCCGGTAGGAGGCCTGCGACAGCAGCAGGCCGGCCGTCGCGAACACGCCTATCGTCGCCAGGCTCGGCAGATCCGCGAGCAGCACCCCGCTCGTCCAGTCCACCGCGACCGTCTTCGTGAACACCGACGACATGCCGAACGCGACGCCCGAGGCGACCGCGAGCAGCACACTGCGCACCGCCGGATGCCGCTGCGCGGCGCGGGCGGCGGCCATCAGCGCCACCACGCCGCCGGCGGTGACCAGGCCCACCAGCACGCGCTGGGGGCTGTCCAAGGACCGGGCGTCGGAGGTACCGACCAGAGCCAGCAGACCGGCCAGGCCCACGGTCGCCATGACGGCGCCCCGCCAGGCGGTCGTCCCGGCCCGGCGGCCGACGAAAAGCGCCGCCATCGGCAACGCGAAGACGATGGTCAGCGCGCCCAGCGGCTGGACCAGGCTCAGAGGACCGTAGGCGAGCGCCACCACGTGCAGCAGCCCACCGAGACCGTTCAGCAGGATGGCGCCCCACCAGGCGGCCCGGCGCAGCGGTGCGTACGCCTGGCCGGGCGAGGACTCGGCGACCCGCTCCTGCACGATCGCCCCGCCCGCGTATGCCACGGCGGAGACGAACGACAGCACTACGGACAACGCGAGGGCGCTCACGAGCGCCTCCTTCGCGCGGGGCCGGGGCGGGGAGCCCGGCGCAGCGAACAGTCGGCTTCCATGATGGACACGATGCCGTGCGCGGCTCTTCCCGTCGTCGTACCTGAGCACGCATCGGGTCGTACTGCCGATGGAGTACGACCGGGTTCCACTCCTCCCCAAGAGGGGTGACAATGCCGGGATCCCCCCTGGTTGAAGCCCCTGGACAGCTTGGTACTACTGACTTTCGTGGACTTCGACCCCCAACTCGGCGCGCTGGGCGGACTCGGTGGCTTCTTCGTACTGCGCACCGGGGAACCGCCGCGTGGCCCGCTGCCCACCCTCGCACAGGCGTACGCACCCGCCGCAATCGATGCCGCAGCCGATGTTTACGGGGATCCGTTGACTTTTCGCACCCGCAAGGTCGCCCGGAGCCTGCGCGCGCCGGAAGCCCGGGTCGCCGCCTCCATCGCCCACCTGGGACTGGCGGCCCGGCTCTGCTCCGTCGCCCTCGGCTGCGCCGCGCTGTACGGGCGGGTGCCCGACCTCGATCCCCGGCTGCTCCACTGGGATCCGGACGGCAGCGCGCCCGAGGACCTGTGGCTGAGCGAGGTGCGCCCGCTGCCTGCCGAGGCGCTGGACGCGGTGGTACGCGAGGAGCACCTCGTCCCGCTCGTGGCCGCCCTGAGTTCACGCCACCGCCTGCCCGCAGGGCTGCTGTGGGGCAACGCGGGCTCCGCCCTCGCAGGCAGCGCGCGCATGATCGTCCAGTGGGCGCGGGCGCACGGCCGTACCGAGGTGGGGGAGCGGGCCCGCGCGCTGGCCGCCGGGCTGTTCGCCCATCCCGACCTGGCCGGGACCCTCGATCCCGCCACCGGACGCCGACGCAGCTGCTGCCTGTACTACCGGCTGCCGGGCGGCTCGGTGTGCGGCGACTGCTGCTTCGACCGCCCACCGGGCCGAGACTGAGATACGGATGGTCTTCCGCAACCGGGGTATGTGGGTGACCATGTGGGAACCAGCCGCTGAGACAGGGGGTTCCGGGTGCGTGTGGCCCTGCTGACCCGGGAGTACCCGCCGGACGTGTACGGCGGCGCGGGCGTTCACGTCGAGTTCCTCGCCCGGGAGCTGCGCGCCCTCACGCACCTGGACGTGCACTGCTGGGGCGAGGGCGGGGCGGGCGGTGTCATACGCCACAGACCGTGGCCCGCCCTGGACACCGCGAACGACGCCCTGCGCACCTTCTCCGTCGACCTCTCCATGGCCGCCGTCCTCGACGACCGCCAACTGGTCCACTCCCACACCTGGTACGCCAATCTCGCCGGCCACCTCGGCAAGCTGCTGTACGGCATCCCGCATGTGATGACCGCCCACTCGCTGGAACCCCTCCGCCCCTGGAAAGCCGAGCAACTCGGCGGCGGATACGCCCTCTCCAGCTGGGCCGAGCGCACCGCGATCGAGGCCGCCGACGCCGTCATCGCCGTCTCCGGCGCCATGCGCGAGGACATCCTCGGCTGCTACCCGGCCCTCGACCCGGCGAGGGTCCACGTGGTGCACAACGGCATCGACACCGCGCTGTACCAGCCGGACCACGGGACCGACGTCCTCACCCGCCTCGGCATCGACGCGAGCCGCCCCTACGTCCTGTTCGTCGGCCGTATCACCCGCCAGAAGGGCGTGCCCCAACTGCTGCGCGCGGTGCGGAACATCGACCCCGAGGTCCAGGTCGTGCTGTGCGCGGGTGCGCCGGACACGGCCGAGATCGACCGCGAGTTCCGCGACCTGTTCGAGGATCTGAGCCGGAGCCGCGAGGGCGTCCACTGGATCCCGAAGATGCTGCCGCGTCCCGAGGTGATCCAGCTCCTCACCCACGCCGCCGTGTTCGCCTGCCCGTCGGTGTACGAACCGCTCGGCATAGTCAACCTGGAGGCCATGGCGTGCGGCACGGCCGTGGTGGCCTCGCGCACCGGCGGCATTCCGGAGGTCGTGGACGACGGCCGCACCGGTCTGCTGGTCGACGTGGACGACGACTTCGAGGAGCATCTGGCACGCGCCCTCGACTCCGTCCTCGCCGACCCGGTGGCCGCCAAGCGCATGGGTGAGGCCGGACGCGAGCGCGCGGTCCGGAAGTTCGGCTGGGACACGGTGGCCCGCCGCACGGTTCGCCTGTACGAGGAAGTCCTCGAACAGGGCAGTAAGTGAACAGAGAGCGGAACAACCGGGCGTAGAGGGGCGGCGGCATGCGGCGCGGTGGACCTTCGGTGCTGGGAATCGTACTGGCCGGCGGGGAGGGGAAGCGGCTGATGCCGCTGACCGCTGACCGCGCGAAACCGGCCGTGACTTTCGGCGGTACCTACCGCCTTGTCGACTTCGTCCTGTCCAACCTCGTCAACGGCGACATCCTGCGCATCTGCGTGCTCACGCAGTACAAGTCGCACTCGCTGGACCGGCACATCACCACCACGTGGCGGATGTCCAGTCTGCTCGGCAACTACATCACCCCCGTCCCGGCCCAGCAGCGGCTGGGCCCGCGCTGGTACCTGGGCAGCGCCGACGCGATCCTGCAGTCGCTGAACCTGATCTACGACGAACAGCCCGAGTACGTCGCGGTGTTCGGCGCCGACCACGTCTACCGGATGGACCCCCGGCAGATGCTCGCCCAGCACATCGACAGCGGCGCCGGCGTGACCGTCGCGGGGATACGGGTGCCGCGGGCCGAGTCCTCGTCCTTCGGCGTGATCAGCCCCGGCACGGACGGCCAGAGCGTGGAACGGTTCCTGGAGAAGCCCGCCGATCCCCCCGGTCTGCCCGACGACCCCGAGTGCGTCTACGCCTCGATGGGCAACTACATCTTCACCACCAAGGCGCTGATCGAGGCACTCCAGCGGGACGCCGAGGACCCGAGCTCCGTGCATGACATGGGCGGTTCGATCCTGCCCGCGCTCACCCACCGCGGCGAGGCCCAGTTCTACGACTTCAGCGCCAACCACGTGCCCGGCGAGACCAGCCGCGACCAGGGCTACTGGCGGGACGTCGGCACCCTGGACGCGTACTACGAGGCGCACATGGACCTGATCGCAGAGCGCCCCGCCTTCAACCTCTACAACCGCAGCTGGCCGATCTACACCCACTCCGGTCAGCTCTCGCCCGCCCGTTTCAACGCGGGCGGGATCGCCAGCGAGTCGATCATCAGTGCCGGATGCCTGATCCGGGGCCAGGTGACGCGTTCGGTGCTGTCGCCGGGCGTCGTGGTGGACCCGGGCGCCGTCGTCCAGGGGTCGGTGCTGCACGACAACGTGCATGTCGGGCGTGGGGCGATCGTGCGCGGCGCCGTCCTCGACAAGAACGTCGAGGTGCCGCCGGGCGCGACGATCGGTGTCAATCCGGAGCGGGACGCGGAGCTGTACACGGTGTCCAAGGACGGGGTGATCGCGCTGGGCAAGGGGCAGCGGGTTCCCTAAGAGTCATCCCGTGATGGGATGCCGTCCGACCAGTTCCTGTTCGGGGGTGACGCCGCTGGGTGGGGCGTTGCCTACTGGGACGGCTGTTCCGACGTGGGCCTTGTGCCGCTTGTTCGCGGGTCGGGTCTCATTCGGGGTGGGCCGGTACCGGTCGGTGGTGTTTTGCCGAGCAGAGGCCTGGCGTCCGGGGGTTCCCGGACGGCGGGCTGCCGCGTGGGTGCGGCCCTTGCGGGGGCGGGCACCGCGCTGCGGTTGACTCGACAGGGCTTCTTGCAGCCCTTGTGCGAATAGCATCTGTGTGGTGCGGGCCTGGACGGTATCCAGGCCCGCAGTGCTGGGGTCGTCAGGGTCGGTGAGCCGGACATGTGCGGCCAGTGCACCGGAGACCATGTCGCGGTCGGCGACAAGTCCGCACACGCGGCATCGATGGACTCGGTCGGCGAGTGTCTTCCTGACCTGGGCACCGCACAGGCAGGTCTGGGACAGCTTCGTGGTGAACGTCGACGCGCGCAGCATCCGTCCGCCGGCCTTCTCGCACTCCCGGCCGAAGGCGGTGATCAGACGGCCGGGGGTGGTGGCCTGCAGGACTTTGCCCCACAGTCGGTACCAGGCGCGGATGTCGCAGTCTTCGACGACGAGATTGGCTCCGTGGTCGTCGATGATGTGCTCGGCGATGCGGCGGGCGCGGTGGTCTTTTGCCGCGGCTGCGGTTGCCGCGGCTTGTGCGAGGCGGGCCCGGTTGAGGCGGTAGCCCGCCGACAGGTCATCACGCCGGTACGCCTGCCTGGGCACACCGGCCTTGTTTGCGGCCCGAGCACCGCCGGGGACCTGAACGTTGCGTTCAGGCAGTCCCGCAGCGTGGCGGCGTTCGGTTCGGGTCTGCTGTCGCTGCGACATGCCGTATTGGCGGGGGTTCGTTGCCCGGCGGGACCGGTCGAGAGCGCGTTTACGGCCCCGTTCCTTGCGTCGGGCTTTCTCGAGTACGGCGAGCTCACCGGCGGTGGGTGCGACCCGGGTCGCGACGAGTGGCCCGTCGCCGGGGTCGAACGTGCCGGGGAAGGAGACGACGGACAGGTTGGAGACGTTGCCGTCGATCCCACCGACCCGGCCGAGTTCGGCCGCGGTCTTGCGGCGCGCGCGGGTGCCCGGCGATGCGTATCCGGCGGTGAGCACCACCAGATGGGCTTCATACGCCCAGCCCCCGGGTGCGCAGGTGTCGCGGCGGCGAACGAGATCGACCTTGCGCCAGGTCTCCGGGTTGTTGAGAAAGTGCACAAGGCGAGGCCAGCGGCCGGCGCCGGAAAGCAGGCGGACCGGGACTATGAGATCGCCGCGCTGGGAGTCGGCGCCGCCGGTGAAGACGACGGCAAGGGGGCCGGTGTGGTCCCACCAAGTTGCCGCACGGGTCTTCGGCGCGCCTTTCGACGTGTCCTCGCCGGTCGGCACGCGGCCGAGGGGCCGGGCGGGTATGGGTAGGCGGCGGGGCTGCTGGAGGACACGCGTGCCAGACGGCAGCGCGGCGGCCTGCTCCGGCGTTGTAACTGCTGAGCCGAGACCTCGGTGCTGGTAGGCAGCGAGGTGCCCGGCGAGGGTGCCGTGGAGGCGGAACGTCTCCCACTTCCGCGCGGTGGTGTGCGAGCGGGCACGTCCGGGAATTCGGGTGTAGTCCCACCAAGCCCCGGTCTTCGGCCGGCCGAACCTGCGTCCGGTCGCATCAGGAAAAAGGTGGCGGGCTACGCTCTCCCACACCTCGTCGGCCTGATGCATCACCAAAGCTTTCGTCACATGGTGGCCCAGGTGCTTGGACCTCTCCATGTGCCGGTAGCCGCGGCGCTCCATCCCCTCACGGGACAAGCCCAACGCCTGTCGCCAGGCTTTCGTGTCCGTTCCCCGGCGCACGTCGCCAGCCCAGTACGCGTCGACCGCAGCGCGGGCATCGCGCTGCAGGGCACACTTGACCGCCCACATCGCCGAGTACAGGTTCGCCACACGCTGCAGGTCGTCAAGACGGTGCACGTCCAAAGGCAGGCGGATCACGGCCAGTTCGTCATCCTGGCCCCGCTTCCAGCATTCACCTTTGTTCTTCCCGCGGAAGCGGCGAAGGGGCGTAGCCGCGGAAGCGGGCGCCGCATCAACCAGACTCGTGTTCACGGACTTTCCCACCTCCTTCTGGGCTCGCGGCGTGCGGAGATCTGTCCGGCGGGCTCCGGCTCGGCAATCGCAGCAAAGCTAACTGCCGCCACTGACAACGCTCCTGCAGCCGGTCAGCGGGACTCCCCATGCTCTCGGTGATGCGCCTGCGTCTCGCCCACTGCACCACTGCTGACCTCCGGGCCTGGACCGGGTTGTCGGGGCCCCAGATGCACCGACTCATGGAGCAACCGTGGGAGCAAAAGCCCGACACGGGCCGGGGCCGCCCTGGGCGCTGCCATTTACCGAACGGGCCCTGCTGCTCGTACTCGCCTACCGGACCAACCTCACCTTGCAGCAACCCAGCTCCCTGTGCGGCATTTCCGACTCGGCTCGGTCGCGCACAGGCCGGCGGTGTGCGGACCGGTGGCGGCCGCGGGCACGTGCTGCGCGCGGACGGACCCCATGGCGAGCAGGCAGGCACTGACGGCGCGGAGCGTCCCGCCCGGTGTTCGGCCCGGTAGCCGCCGGGCTCGGACCTGTGGAAGCGTCCTTGCCGGCTCCTTCCCGCTGGACCCCAGGGCAGGTGCCGGCCAGGGCCGGTCCTGCGGCAGCCAACCGTAGATCACGAAGGCGCCGCCTCCGCGACGGCGGACTCCCGGGATCCGGCACGGCCACCCGAATGACGCACATGGCCGGTTCCCCGGCAGGCGGGGCGCACGTCGTGCCGTCTATCGTCGCCAATGAGCCCGGGCCGACCGGTCCGCACAGCGGCTCGGTCGTGGAAGGGGCGGCCCATCGCGACGGCCGGCCCGCCGTGGGTGCGGCCCGGCCTGGCGCAACCGTCGTGGGTGCGGAGGTGACGGGACCCGGAGCCGCCGGCGGTGAACTCCGGCCGGGCGCAGAGGACTTCCCGGCCGGCACGCTTCCTCGCGCCGGACGCCGGGTGCCTGCGGCCCGCGCATCCGGGGCCCTGTGCCGGGCGACGCGTCCAGGGATAAACCCCCCGGTTCCCCCGGAAACCGACAGCGCGCCACCACCATGTGGGACATCGATGTCGAACCTCCGGAGGTCTTCCCAGATGAGATGGACCTGGCGTCTGCGCCTGTGTGCCGCGGGTGCGCTGGTTGTCTCGGCCGTGTTCGTCCCGCCGGCCGCCCAGGCCGCCCAGCCGTCCAGCGGGAGGCTCACCGACCTGGTCAACCCCTTCATCGGCACACAGAACGAAGGCAACACCTTCCCTGGCGCCGCCGTGCCGTTCGGCATGGTGCAGCTCTCGCCGGACACGGGGCACCGCACCGGCTACGACTACACCCAGAACCGGATCCGCGGCTTCTCCCTGATCCACCTCTCCGGTGTCGGCTGCGCCATCGGAGGTGACCTGCCCGTACTGCCGACGACGGGTGGCGTCACTGAGACGGACTACGCCAAGTACGCGGCCACGTTCAGTCATGACGACGAGCAGGCGAGTCCCGGCTACTACCGGGTCGGACTCGGAGGAGGCATCCGGGCCGAACTGACGGCGACCGATCGCACCGGCGTCCAGCGCTACACGTTCCCGGTGACCGGCAAGGCCAATGTCCTGCTCAACGCGGGCCAGGCGTTGCACAAGAACGTCTCGTCCAAGGTCGAGATCCTCGACGACCGCACCGTGCGCACCACGATCACGGGCACCGGCTTCTGCCGGTCCACCCGGCCCTACACGGTCTACACGGTCACCCGTTTCAACCGGCCCTTCACCGCGCACGGCACGTGGTACCAGGACTCGATCACCCCCGATGCGACCAAGTCGTCGGGCCCCGGGCGCAACGGCGCCTACGTCACCTTCGACGCGAGGCACGACCGCATCGTGGAGGCGACCACCGCTCTGTCCTACGTCGATCCGCGCGGGGCCGAGGTCAACCTCCGTTCCGCACCCGCGCGTTCGTTCGCCCAGGTGCGGGAGGCCGCTCGGCGCGCCTGGGAGGACCGACTCGACGACGTCCGGGTGCAGGGCGGCAACGCCGCTCTTCGGATCCCCTTCTACTCGTCCCTGTACCGGTCCTTCCTCGCCCCGAACGTCGGCAGCGATGCCGACGGCCGCTACACCGGCTGGGACCAGAAGATCCACCGGACCCAGGGGTTCACGTACTACCAGAACTGGTCCCTGTGGGACACCTACCGGACCCAGTCCCAGCTCCTGTCCCTGCTCGCGCCGCGTGAGGCGCGCGACATGGCGATCTCCGTGCTCAAGATCGACGAGGAGGGCGGCTGGCTGCCCAAGTGGGGCTTCGGCACGGTGGAGACGAACATCATGAGCGGTGACCCGGTCACCCCGTTCCTCACCAACGCCTACCAGCAGGGACTGCTCAAGGGATACGAGCAGCGGGCCTACCGCGCGCTGAAGAAGAACGCCGACGGCGTCCCGCCCGCCGACACCATGTACGTGGGGCGGGAGGCGAACCGGGAGTACATCGCCCACGGTTTCGCGCCGTACATCAAGGGCCGCCCGTACACCAAGCCCGGCGACTCGGACTACCACCACGGCGGATCGGTGACCCTGGAGTACGCGCTCTCCGACGCGATGCTCGCCCAGATGGCACGAGATCTCGGGCATCGCGCGGACGCCGCGCGCTATGCCGCCCGGTCGCGCAACTACCGCAACATCTTCGACCCCTCCACCGGCTTCTTCCGCGCCCGGGACGCCTCCGGGGCCTTCGCCGGACCCTCCGACCCGGCCAGGAGCGAGGGGTTCCACGAGGGCAGCGCCTGGCAGTACCAGTGGCTCGTGCCGCAGGACCTGCGCGGCATGGTGAGCCTCATCGGGGGCGAGCGTGCGGCCAACGACCGGCTCGACGCCTTCTTCGCCTACGACCAACTGCTCAAGGACCCCGCGGGGACCGCGCGCAAGGTGTGGGTGAACGGGCCGTACGCCTACTACAATGCGGACAAGTACAACCCGCAGAACGAGCCCGACCTCATCGCCCCGTACACCTATCTCTCCACCGGCCAGCCGTGGAAGACGACGGACGTGGTGCACGCGGCGCTCACCCTGTTCACGGACGGGCCGACCGGTATGACCGGTAACGACGACCTCGGCACGATGTCCGCCTGGCACGTCTTCTCGTCGATCGGGATCTTCCCGGTGCAGCCCGGCTACCGCACCTGGGGACTGACCACGCCGGTCTTCGACCGGGTCGACCTGGTCTTGGACCGGGCGTACTACCCGGGCGGCGGTCTGACCATCACCGCGCCCGGCACCTCGGACACCCAGCGGTACGTCCATGGCGTGCGTGTCAACGGAACGGCGTACAAACAGACGTACGTCACCACCGACACGTTGCTCCGTCCGAGCCGGCTGGAGTTCATCGTCGGGGCTCGGCCGTCCGGGTGGGGTACGTCACCTGACGCGGCGCCACCTGCACTGATGTGACCTCTTGCGTCGCTTGAGTCCCGTCCTTCTCACTAGGGCGGAACTTAATCTGCCGTTAACTGTACGTAGCTTGATCGTACTTGACCGTAATCGCCCCTGGGCGGTTGACTTTCTTGCTCCCCCGTCGTCGACGCGAGGCAAGCCATTGACTTCCGACCTGCTCGCACCACTCGACCTTGCCTTCTGGAACATCGAGTCCACGCGGCACCCGATGCACCTCGGTGCCCTCGGTGTGTTCGCGTGCAACTCGCCCACCGCGGGCGCCCACGCCGCAGATCTGCTGGCCGCCCGCGCCGCCGCGGTACCGGGCCTGCGCATGCGGATCCGCGACGTCTGGCTGCCGGACGTACGCATGAAGCGCGACCTCGCCGCCGCACGCCTCGCGCTCGCCCTGGGCGGGGCGACACGCGAACCGGCCCCCGACTTCGACCCGCTCGACCATGTGCGGCTGCACGCTCCCACCGACGACTTCCATGCGGCCGCCGGACGGCTCATGGAACGCCCGTTGGAGCGCGGCCGGCCGCCGTGGGAGGCGCATGTGCTACCAGGGGAGGACGGCACCTCCTTCGCCGTGCTGTTCAAGTTCCACCACGCGCTCGCCGACGGACTGCGCGCCCTGACACTGGCCGCCGCGGTCATGGACCCGATGGATCTGCCGGCTCCCCGGCCGCGCCGCCAGGAGCCCCCCCGCCGGCTTCTGCCCGACGTGCGCAGACTCCCGGCCCTCCTGCGCGGCACCCTCGCCGACATGGGCCGCGCTCTGGACATCGGTGCCTCCGTCGCCCTGTCCACCTTCGGGATGCGCTCGTCGTCCGCGCTCACCTCCGAGCCGAGCGGCACCCGCCGTACCGCCGGCGTCGTCATCGAGCTCGACGATGTGCACCGGGTGCGCAAGTCGGCGGGGGGCACCGTCAACGACGTCCTCATCGCGGTCGTGGCGGGCGCGCTGCGCCGCTGGCTGGACGAGCGCGGCGACGGCAGCGCGGGCGTCGAGCCTCGCGCCCTGATCCCCGTCTCCAACCGCCGTCCGCGCAGCGCGCACCCACAGGGCAACCGGCTCTCCGGCTATCTGATACGGCTTCCAGTGGCCGACCCGGACCCGCTGGCACGGCTGCGGACGGTGCGCACGGCCATGGACCGCAACAAGGACGCCGGGCCCAACCGGGGCGCGGGTGCCGTGGCGCTGCTCGCCGACCACGTACCGGCCCTCGGCCACAGGCTGGGCGGACCACTGGTCAGCCAGGCCGCCCGGCTCTGGTTCGACATCCTGGTCACCAGCGTGCCGCTGCCCAGCCTCGGACTGAAGCTCGGCGGCAACCCGCTCACCGAGGTGTACCCGCTGGCCCCGCTGGCCAGCGGCCAGTCGCTGGCGGTGGCTGTCTCCACGTACCGGGGCCGCGTCCACTACGGGCTCGTCGCCGACGCCCGGGCGGTACCGGACCTGGAGCGGCTCGCCCAGGCGGTGCCGGAGGAGATGGAGACGCTGCTGGCGGCCTGCCGCGCCTGAGCGGGCCGTCCGTGGCCGGACCGAGGGCGGCCGTGCGCTGCACGGCCGCCCTCGGGGCTGCCCGGCCCCTGGTGGAGAGGGTCGAGTGGGGCGTCCGCAGGGCCGGAACCGTCCCGTCCGGGGTTTCCGGCCGGGCGTCCCGCGCGGCCTCGCGGGTCCGCTCGCAATTGTGCTGATCTTCGCGGGTTTGGAGACCCGGCCCGGCGCTCCGTAAAATTCTCTGTTCGGAGGCGAGCGCGGTCGGAGCGCTGCGCAGGTGAGCGAGGAACGGCAGCGCGATGACGGTGACAGAGGACGGCCTGACGGGCGTCGGCCCGGAGGTCATGGACGAGATGTCGTACGGGCCCGGCATCGACCCGGAACGCCTGGCCGTCTGTCTCGGCGTCCTGGAGGAACTCGACGGCATCGACGTCGACCACCCCGACGCGATCAAGGTGCGCCGGGCCACCTCGCACATCTACCGCATGGTCAAGCAGCGCCGCCGCCAGGAGCGCCGGGCCGCCAAGACGGCCCACGACAAGGAGGTCACCGAGGCCACGGCGACCGGCTCCGCGCAGCGCATCGACGACGAGACCGAGGGCATCCTGCCGTCGTCGGTCACCGAGGCGGGCCAGATCGCCGGGATACTCAAGCGCCCGCGCTCCTGCTACGTCTGCAAGCAGCGCTACGTCGAGGTGGACTACTTCTACCACCAGCTCTGCCAGCAGTGCGCCGCGGAGAACCGGGCCCGTCGCGACGCCCGCGCCGACCTCACCGGCAAGCGCGCCCTGCTCACCGGTGGCCGCGCCAAGATCGGCATGTACATCGCGTTGCGGCTGCTGCGGGACGGCGCCCACACCACGATCACCACGCGTTTCCCGAACGACGCGATCCGCCGGTTCAAGGCCCAGCCCGACAGTGACCACTGGATCCACCGGCTGAAGATCGTCGGCATCGACCTGCGCGACCCGGCCCAGGTGGTGGCGCTGGCCGACTCGGTGGCCGCCGACGGCCCGCTGGACATCCTGATCAACAACGCCGCCCAGACCGTACGCCGCTCACCGCAGGCCTACAGCGAGCTGGTGTCCGCCGAGTCCGCGCCGCTGCCGGCGGGTGAGCTGCCGTCCGCCGAGGTCATCGGCACGTTCGGCTCCGGGGCCGTGGCCGCTCTGCCGGTGGCCGGGGGCGGTGCGCTGACCGCGCAGGACGTGACCGACCTCGCCCTGGTCTCCGGCTCCGCCTCCCTGGAGCGGATCGCGGCCGGTACGGCGATCGACGCCGGCGGCCTCGTCCCCGATCTGCACGACACCAACACCTGGATCCAGCCGGTGGAGGAGGTCACGCCGGTCGAGCTGCTGGAGGTGCAGCTGTGCAACTCGACGGCGCCCTTCATCCTGATCAGCCGTCTGCGGACGGCACTGGCCGCCTCCCCTGCCCGGCGCACGTACATCGTGAACGTCTCCGCGATGGAGGGCGTCTTCAGTCGCGGTTACAAGGGCGCCGGTCACCCGCACACCAACATGGCCAAGGCCGCCCTGAACATGCTCACGCGCACCAGCGCCGCGGAGATGTTCGAGCGGGACCGGATCCTGATGACCGCCGTCGACACCGGATGGATCACCGACGAGCGCCCGCATCCTGACAAGATGCGCCTGGCAGACGAGGGTTTCCACGCTCCGCTCGATCTCGTCGACGGAGCGGCACGGGTATACGATCCGATTGTGCGCGGCGAGCAGGGCGAGGACCTGTACGGCGTCTTCCTGAAGGACTACGCGCCCGGCAAGTGGTGACACCGGGCGGGCTCCCGAGGGCGGCGATGCGCCATCCGTGGGGCATGACCCGGCGCCGGGCGGGAACTCGGACTCTCGTGAGCACCGCGCAAGGAGTGAGTTCTCATGGCCATGCCGCACGAGATCGATCCACGCGCCGCCGGAGACCCGCGCAACGTGTATCCGAGCGACGAGCAGTTCTATTCGTCCGACCGTCCGGTGAATGCCGCACTGCCGGAGGACCGGCCGCGCGGCGGGAGCCGGCCCGCCCCGGTGAAGCACCGCGGGACCTGGGCCACGGTAGGCCTGATCGCCTGCATCGTCCTGTTGATCGCCGTGGGGATCGCGCTGTTCCCGTGAGGGAATCAGGTCGAGGTCGCGGTCACGAGTGAGGTGGTGCGCGTGACGTCATATGTGATGTGGCGCGGGTGACCGCAGCCGGTCGTAAACGTCGTACGTCCCGGAGAGGTCTCCGGGACGTACGACGTTCTGCCGCTGGTTCCGCCGTCGACCGGCGGCGATGGCGTATGTGAGTGCGAAAATCATTGGCACCGCCCGACCGTCGGCGCATAGCCTCTCGCGCATGAGCCGCGTTCCGCGGAGTTCGTCCGGATGCCGGAGGGGGCGGCTCGCGCCTCCGGGCCCGGCCCGGAGCCGTCGCGATCGCTCGAACCGAGGAAGGCGGCCGAACGTGACCGTCCCCAACGTCCTGCTGTCCGGCATCGTCGGCTCGACCGCGTACGGACTCGCCCATGCGGGGTCCGACGTGGACCGGCTCGGCGTGTTCGCCGCACCCACGGAACAGTTGCACGGCCTGCACCGGCCGAAGGAGTCCCATGTCGGCACGGCCCCCGACCGCACCTTCCACGAGGCGGCGAAGTGGTGCCGGCTCGCTCTCGGTGGCAATCCGACTGTGATGGAACTGGTCTGGCTGCCTGCCGAGTTGTACGAGGTGCGCACCCCGCTCGGTGACGAGCTGACCGGCATCCGTACGTCGTTGCTGTGCGCCCAGCGGGTCCGGGACGCCTATCTCGGCTACGCCGGGCAGCAATTCAGGAGGCTCGAGGCGCGCGGCGCCGGACCCGTCTCGGCGGAGACGCGCAGACGCACCGCCAAACACGCCCGTCACCTGAAGCGGCTGTGCCACCAGGGTCTGGAACTGTACGCGACCGGACGTCTGACCATTCGCGTCGAGAACCCGCAGGCGTACCACGACTTCGGTGAGCGCGTCGCCGCGGACGCCGCGGCCGCGCGGTCTCTGCTCCGGTACTACGAGAACGCCTTCGACGACACGCGCAGCGCGCTGCCGCTGCGGCCCGACGAGTCGGCGGCCGAGGGCTGGCTGCGGCGCGTCCGCGACCGGTTCTACGCACCGAAGGCCGCGGGCTCCCGCTGATCCGCCCGTCTGCCGGAGGCCTCTTCGCGGGTGGTGGCGACGGCGAGGATGGTCAGCAGCGCGCACGCGGCGTAGGCCGTGCCCGGCCAGGCCAGAAGTGCCGGGTACGGGCTGTGCTGCGGCAGGCGGTCCTCCACGCGGATCAGCAGCGGAACCAGTCGTGTGGCGGTGGCGACGGTCCACGCCGCCAGCGCCACGCGGCTGAGGGGCCGGCGCCGGGCGGGTCCGTGGGTGAGCCACATCATGGCCGGCAGGCACCAGACCCAGTGGTGGCTCCACGAGATGGGGGACACGAGTAGCCCGTACAACTCGGCGGTGACCAGGACGCCGAGCAGGTCCCCGCGTCGCCCGGCCTTCCACAGGACGCACGCCGTGAGCACGGTCACCAGCGCGAGGACCGCCCACCATGCGCCGGAGGCCGCGGTGTCGTGCCCGAGGAGCCGGTCGAGTGCGCCCCGCAGCGACTGGTTGCGCACGGACCACGCCGGGCCGATGCGCTGGGTTTCCTTCGCCAGACGGAACCAGTAGCGGGCCGACTCCCGTGGGGCGATCACCCAGCCCAGGGCCGTGGCGCCGCCCGCGGCGACGAGTGCCCAGAGGGCCGCCCGCCATTGTCGCGTCGCCAGCAGGTAGAGGCCGCCGAAGACCGGAGTCAGTTTCACCGCGGTCGCCAGGCCGAGAACCGTTCCCCGGGTCCTCGCGGTGCGGGACACCGCCAGCGCCGCCAGGACCAGGGCGGCCAGCAGTAGATTGACCTGGCCCTGGTCCAGGGTGTGCCGCACGGGTTCCAGCCACAGGCCCGCCGCCGTCCACACCAGGACACGGGACCTCGCGGAGCTGTCGCGGTCCGGGTGCAGGAGCCGGTCGGCGCAGAGGCAGATCACGCCCACAGCCGCCACCGAGGCCGCCTGCCACAGGACGACCAAAGCCGCCCAGGGCGGGAGCGCGAGCGGCAGGAACACCAGGGCCGCGAACGGCGGATAGGTGAAGGGCAGCACGGGGATCGGCGGACTTGTGTGCAGCCGGTAGTCGTACAGACCGCCGGAGAGCACCAGGGGCGAGGCCTCCCGGTAGACCCGCAGATCCAGCGGTTCGGGGGAGAAGAGGACGGTGGCCAGAAGATGCAGGACCAGGGACGCGCCCAGACACCAGCCGGCATGGCCCGTAATCCACCTGCCGATCACGCGGCCATATGCCAGGGCGATTCCGTGTCGGCGGCGCACCTCGCACAGTGTGAACGGCCGGACGCTCCACGCGGCCGATTGGGCCGACGGCAGCGTGTCGCACCCTGTCCGGTGGGGTGACTCGCCCCGGGCCGCCGCGCGCTCCACGGACGTGCCTGCCTGGGCTCGGGAGCCCAGCACGCGGCGTGTCGGCGCGCTTCTCAGTCCACAGCCGTCAAACGGGCCGTGCTCGTGCTCAGTCCACGGCCCCCAGCCGGGCGTGCCTGGCCGCCACCAGCTCCAGTACCGTCCGCCAGTCCTCCATCACCCCGGCGTCCAGGCCCGTCACCTTGGCCGCGTCGTCCGCCTGACGCAGGGTGACCGCGTCCTCCGCCAGCGGGTCGTGTTCGAACGCCATCGCCTCCGCACGCGACATGGGCCCGCCCTGCCTGGCCATGGTGAGTGCACTCTGCGGGGACAGCCCGCGCCCCGGCGAGACCGTGGCCAGATAGCGCTTGGCGGCCACATGCAGGCGTACCAGGCGGGAGACACGCTCGCCGAGCAGCGTCCGTACCGCGTCGGCCGCGTGGTCCGCGTGCCCGGCGTCGTCGCCCGGCCGCAGGAGGTGGCCTATGTCGTGCACCAGACCCGCCACCTGGAGTTCCTTGTCGGCGGGGTGACTCCGGCGCAGCAGTGCGGCGGTCTGCAGGGCGTGGTCGTGAAGATCGACCGGGTCGCCACTGCGATCCGGCGTGTCCCACGCACCCCGGCAGGCGTGCAGCAGATCCATCAGCTCCTCGACGCTGCGCAGCTCCATGCGTCAGTCCTCCCGCGAGAAAAGCCGTTGCCGGACTGCAGCAGATCATGGCGAGCTTGCGACGCGGCCAACGGGACTTGAACTGAGCACGGTCCGTACACTTGCCGTACCGGTGAGCAGTTCGAGAATTGCGCCGAATGGGTGGATTGCAAAAGGGGCGATTGCCATCCAATCGCCCGAGAACACGGCCGAATGAGTGCCGGATGACCCAAGACAGTTACCTGGTTGTTTCAGCCCCATCGAGCGGACGTCCGCTCATTTGGTTAATCTGGACGGTGCGGACAGCCATTGGGGTGCTACCCACACCCCACGGTCCGCCCCGGGACAAGCCGATCACCATGGCCTGCTCTCGTACGAGTAGCCGGCGCCACCGCGTCCGAACAGTTCTTGACTCAGACCCGAGCGGACGCCGAGAGCACAGGCCGACTGGGCCGGTACGTCCCAAGGGTTACCCGACACATAAGGAGTGCGCGGTGACACCGGAGAAGACGAATCACGATCAGCGCCCCAAGGAACGCGGGGAGCGCGGGGGCAGGCGAACAGAGAAGAAGCTCGGCAGCCTGGACGTGTGGGCCCGCTCGGCCCCCATCAGACTGGCCGGTTACGAGGACGACCTGGCCGAACCGCACATCCTGCCGAGCGTGGACTGAGCTCGCTGGATCCGTCGTGATCGCTGACAGCATGGGCGTGCCAGACTCGCGCCCATGCTGATCAGACAAGCCGCGGCCGACGACTGGCCGCGGATCTGGCCTTTCTGGCACCGGATCGTCGCTTCGGGCGAGACCTACACCTGGGACCCGGACACCACCGAGGACGCGGCCCGCACTCTGTGGATGGCGCCGGGCAAGGACGTGTACGTGGCGGAGGACGACAGCGGGGCGGTCGTGGGCTCCGCCTACGTCACGCCCAACTACGCCGGCCCCGCCGCCCGCATCGCCAACGCGGGCTTCATGGTCGACCCGGACCGCGCGGGACGCGGCGTCGGGCGTGCCCTCGCCGAACACGTCCTGACCGTCGCGAGGGCCGAGGGCTACCGCGGCATGGTGTTCAACGCGGTTGTGGAGACGAACCCCGCGGTACGACTGTGGGAGTCCCTCAGCTTCACGATCCTCGGCACCGTTCCCGAGGCCTACGAGCATCCCCGGTTCGGCAGGGTGGGGCTGCACATCATGTACCGGGCGCTCTGAGGGCGACACGCGTACCGAGCGGGAGGTGCCTCGCGCGTCGGACACGCCGTGGCGCCCGCGAGTGCGTCGACGTGCTGTTCACCCGACTGGCGGTGCCCTGACGCGGTCCGCGCATCGGAGATCCGCTTCGGGGAACCCGGCCCCCATGAGTGAGTACACCGGCAGGCAGGCGTCGTACTGGATCGAGACGGCGCCCGGAACGCCGCGACCGGCCCTCACGGAGGACATCACCGTCGACGTGGCCGTGGTCGGAGGCGGTATGGCGGGCCTCAGCACCGCCTGGGAAGTGGCGCGGGCCGGCCGCAGCGTCGCCGTGCTGGAGGCCGGCGGTCTCGCCGCCGGCGTCACCGGCCACACCACGGCGAAGCTCACCGCCCTGCACTCCCTCGTGTACCAGCGCCTGCGCCGCACCCGCGGCATCGAAGGCGCGGCACTGTACGGCCGGTCCCAGACGGAGGCGATCGGCAGAGCGGCCGAACTCGTCGACGAGCTCGGCATCGATTGCGACTGGGAGGACGCGCCGGCCTTCACCTATGCGCTCGATCAGGAACGCGTTCCGCAGCTGCGCGCCGAGGCGGAGGCCGCGCGCGAGGCGGGGCTGGCCGCCGACTTCGTCACCGAAACCGAACTGCCTTTCCCCGTGGCGGGCGCCGTCAGGGCGGCCGATCAGGCGCAGTTCCATCCGCGCACATACCTGCTCGCACTCGCCGAGGCGCTAGAGCGCCACGGCGGACAGTTGTACGAAGGGACCCGTGTGGTCGCTCTGCACGAGGGCGAACCCTGCCGCCTGCGCACCGAGGCCGGGCACATGGTGACCGCGCGGGACGTGGTGGTGGCCACGCACTATCCGGTCTTCGACCGCGCGATGCTCTTCGCACGCCTCTCCCCGCGCCGCGAGGTCGTGCTGACAGCGCCGATCGACACCGGGAGCGCCCCCCGGGGCATGTACCTCACGCCTGAGGAGAACACGCGCTCGCTCCGGACCGCCCCGTACCGGGACGGCTCACGCCTGCTGATCCTCACCGGCGAACACTTCACACCCGGAACGACGGACAGCGAGGAGCACTTCGCACGACTGGCCGACTGGGCGACCGAGCACTTCGGGCCGCTCGACTTCACCTACCGCTGGGCCACCCAGGACAACGACTCGACGGACACGGTGCCCCTGGTGGGGCCCCTGCACGCGGCGAGCCGCCACACCTATGTGGCCACCGGCTTCGGTGGCTGGGGGCTCAGCGGGGGCATCATGGCGGGACTGCTGCTGTCCGCCTTGATCGACGGACGGGAGCCGCCGTGGACGAAGCTCTACGACCCGCGGCGTGTGGGCTCGGTCGTACGGGAGGCGCCCGCCTTCCTCAGGCACCAGGCACAGGTCGCCCAGCACTTCGTGGCGGACCGGCTGCCGCCGCTGACCGGACCGTCGGCCGACGACATCGCGCCGGGCGAGGGCGCGGTCACGCGCATCGGTGCCCATGTGTGTGCCGTCTCCCGCGACGAGGGCGGAAGGCTGCACGCGCTGTCGGCGCGCTGCACCCACCTGGGGTGTCTGGTCGCCTTCAACCGTGCGGAACAGGCCTGGGAGTGCCCCTGCCACGGCTCGCGCTTCGGACTCGACGGACGTGTCCTGCAAGGCCCGGCCACCCGCCCCCTGGAGCCACGAGAGGTCTGATAGGCCGTCTCGTGCCGACCGGCGGACCGGGCCCTGGCCAAGGCCAAGGCCCGGGGAAGCCGATGGCGCCGCCACTCCTCCATAGAAGTGACGGCGCGATCGCCTCGGCTGCCCGTCGGCGGGCTCAGGACCCTTCGGCCCGCGCCCCCGCCCCGGCCCTGGCGCAGTCGATGCACACCTGCGTGTGTGGTACCGCCAGCAGCCGGTCCCGGTCGATCACGGCACCACAGGCCGTGCACCGGCCGAAGCCGGGCGTGCCCACCTGGTGCAGGGCGGCGAGCACCCGCTCCAGCATGGTCCGGGCACGGTCGGCGTCCGCGCGCAGAGCCTCGAACGCGGTCACCCGCGCGCCCACGTCGGCTGCGTCGAGGTCACAGTCCGTGTACAGCGCGGGCATCTTCGCCTCGGCCGCCGAGAGCTCCACGCGCAGCGTGTCCGCCTCGGCGGTGAGCCGGTCGGCGATCTCTCTGAGGTCGTGATCCGACAGCGTGGTGGGCATGGGTGCTCCAGCTCGGTAGTGGGTTCGCGCGCGATCGGGGACGGGCGCGCACGAGGCGGGTCGTCAGGGCTTGAGGAGGGTCTTGATCATCCCGTCCTCCTTGGCCTGGAACATCGCGTAGGCCTTGGGACCGTCCTCCAGCGGTACGGCGTGGGTCTTGAAACCGTCCACGCCGAGCGGATCGTCGTCCGTGAGCAGCGGGAGGATCCGGTCCACCCAGTTCCAGACGTTCGCCTGGCCCATGCGCACCTGGATCTGCTTGTCGAACATCGTCAGCAGCGGCATCGGGCTCGCGGCCCCGCCGTACACCCCCGAGACGGACAGTGTGCCGCCGCGCCGCACCAGGTCGACGGCCGTGTGCAGGGCCCCGAGCCGGTCCACACCGGCGTGTTCCATCAGGGGCTGCGCCATGGCGTCGGGCAGGTGGCCGGTCAGCCACTGGGCCGCCTTGGCGAACGGCGCTCCGTGCGCCTCCATACCGACCGCGTCGATCACCGCGTCCGCGCCCCGCCCGCCGGTGAGGTCCCGTACGGCCTCGGTGAGGTCGCTTCCTCCGTGCCGCCGGAGATCGAAGCAGGTGACGCCGTTCGCCGCCGCGCGTTCCAGGCGCTCGTCGACCAGGTCCACCCCGATGACCGGTCCGGCGCCGCGGTGCCGGGCGATCCGGGTGCACATGTCGCCTATGGGACCGAGTCCCAGGACGACCAGGCTCCCGCCCTCCGGCAGCGCCGCGTACTCGACCGCCTGCCAAGCTGTGGGCAGGACATCGGACAGGTACACGTAGCGGTCGTCCGGCGGCCCCTCGGGCACCTTGATGGGCAGCTTGTTGCCGAACGGCACCCGCATGAATTCCGCCTGGCCGCCCGGCACCTGTCCGTACAGCTTCGTGTACCCGAACAGCGCGGCGCCCGTTCCGCGCTCCTTGACCTGCGTCGTCTCGCACTGCGAGTGCAGACCCTGGTCGCACATGAAGCAGTCACGGCAGGAGACGTTGAACGGGATGACCACACGGTCTCCCGGCGCGAGCGCGTGCACCTGCGGTCCGACTTCCTCGACGACGCCCATGGGCTCATGGCCCAGGATGTCGCCCGGGTCGAGATAGGGGCCCAGAATCTCGTACAGATGAAGGTCCGAACCGCAGATCCCGCTCGACGTGATCCGCACGATGATGTCGTCGGGCTTCTCGATCCGGGGGTCGGGGACGGTCTCCACCCGCACGTCCCGCCGGCCCTGCCAGGTCAGTGCTCGCATCCTGATGCTCCCGCTCCTCAGGTCTGGCGTGCCGGGATCGGCACCGGCCCTCCGAGTCCCCTGGCGCACCGGTTCGACACCCCCCGGTGGTCCGTCAGTCCTCGCCCCTGACGATGTTCCAGTCCGGGCCACGGCAGATCTCGGGTGCCGGCGCGTCCCCGACAGCCGAAACGCAGGTGCGAGGGCTGCCCTCCTGCTGGTCGCGGGACTGCGCCCAGCCCGACTCGGTCGGGTGGTCGACGGGTTTCTCACTCAGGTATGCACTCACGAACCTTCATCTTCCTTCCGCATCCGATGGCGGCGGGGCTGCGCCGCCATCGGTCCGTCCAGCTTTCCGGCCGAGTCCCCACCGGCGGCGATCGGAAACAGCGATGGTGGGGCCCGCGCCGTCTCCGGCGCCGATGCGAGGCCGGCCGGCACTGCGCGATGCAGGGAGGAACGGGTGAAGAGGAGATGGCCCGCCGGCGCCACAGCCGCGGCTCGGCGCAACGTCACTTGGGACGCCTGCGGGATGCGCGGCCTTGTGAGTCCGGCAGCGCCCGGCCCGGGGCACCCGGTCTAACTCAGCGGCGCCGTACGCTGCCAGGGGTGCAGCGTCTCCAACTGTGCGGCCACATCAAGGAGTGTCGCTTCCGACCCCGGCTGCCCGACCAGCTGTACGGCGCAGGGCGCGCCGCTCGGAAGTGCGCCGAAGGGGACCGACATGGCGGGCCAGCCCGTGAGGTTCCAGGGAGGCGTCATGGGGGAGTAGTGCGTGTTGGCCAGCACGTTGCGCAGCCAGCCCCGCTCGTGCCAGGGCTCCGCTGCCGGACCCCGGCGGGCGAGTGCGGGAGTGAGCAGCACATCGTGAGCAGCGAAGAACGGCTCCAGGGCACGGCGCAGCTGCTCGCGGCGGTCGCCGGATCGCACGCGCTCCACGAAGCGGCGGCCCACCGCCGCGTGCACCCGGGTACGCCGGGCCAGCCGCCGTACGTCGAGGTCCTCCGCGTCGACCGCGGTCCCCGCCGTCCAGTGCGCCAGTGACGTCGTGCCGAGCCACCAGGGGTACGGCGGGTCGGCCGGCCGGACCTCGTGCCCCGCCTTCGCAAGCAGCGAGGCCGCCGCGCGTGTCGCGTCCGCGTAGGGCCGGCTCACGGTCACGCCGGGCAGGGGACTGCGGAGCGAGAGCGCGATCGTGTGCGTACCGTTCCGCGGCTTGCCCGTGTCCTGCGTGCCCGCCAGGATCTCGAACATCAGCCGCGCGTCCTCGACCGTCGTCGCCAGCGGGCCGTTCTCGGACATGCCGAACCAGTCTCCGTTGCCGATGCCCGCCGGGACCGTGCCGTGGCCGGGTTTGAGGGTGACGAGTCCGCAGTTGGCGGCCGGGATGCGCAGCGAGCCCATCCCGTCGTTGCCGAGCGCGATCGGCACCATGCCGGCAGCCACCGCCGCAGCGCTGCCGCCGGAGGAGCCGCCCGCCGTACGGGAGGTGTCCCAGGGGTTGCGGGCGGTCCCGTGCACCCCTTCCGTGGTGCCGAACACGCACAGTTCGGGCACGTTGGTCAGGCCCACGACGACCGCGCCCGCCGCGCGCAGCCGGGCCACCGTGACGTGGTCGTCGTCCGCGGGTGTGTCCGGGGTCGCGGCCGAGCCGTTGCGGGTGGACTCGCCGCGTACGGCCAGATTGTCCTTGACGGCCACCGGCACGCCGGCCAGGGGCAGTTGGGCCAGATCGGTGCGGGCGGCCACCTCGTCGGCCTCGGCGAGCGCGGCCTGCGCGCGCAGCCGGCGGAAGGCGCCGACCCGGCCGTCGAGCCGCTCGATCCGGGCCAGGTGTTCGGCCACCACCTCGTGCGGCGTGGCGCGCTTCTCGCGTACGGCGGCGGCGATCTCGGCGGCGGTCCGGCCGGCCCAGGTGGTCACGGGCGCTCCCTGTCGGTCCTCGGCGTG
This sequence comes from Streptomyces sp. NPDC001156, assembly GCF_053598275.1. Classification (NCBI taxonomy): domain Bacteria; kingdom Bacillati; phylum Actinomycetota; class Actinomycetes; order Kitasatosporales; family Streptomycetaceae; genus Streptomyces; species Streptomyces sp. NPDC001156. The sequence continues at coordinate 44,009 of NZ_JBSFJX010000062.1, forward strand.
GTGGATGGGGGAACTTACTGGCGAGTTCGAGGAGCACTGTGCACTGCCGGGCGGTACCGCGTCGAGAGTCTGGCGAGGCCTGTCGCCGTCGCGGTCGGCACGCCACGCGGGAACATCCGATCACTGCCTCAAATCCCGTCGCTGCAGGCCCCATTGACAGTCTTCCGCGGCAGCTCAATCATCAGACATCCGATGAATTGGAGGCGCTCATGAGCACATATCCAAGACGTCAGGTTCTCGGTGCCGCCGCACTGGCTGCCGCCGGCGCCACCGTCGCCCTCTCGGCCCCGCCCGCCGCCGCGCGGTCCGGCGGAGCCGCAGGCCCCGGGCCCGAGTGGGTGCACGTCCCCGCACCCGTCCCCGTCCCCCTCGACGCCCACTTCGACAACGATGGCATCGACACCGCCTCCGCCCGCGGCGGCGACTTCGACGGCTCCGGCTACACCTTCCCCGGCGAGGAACTCCCCACCGGGAGCGTGGACGTGGACGGCGTCTCCTTCGTCCTCGCGTCCTCCGCCGCGGGCGCCCGGAACAATGTGGTGGCCCTCGGCCAGCGCATCGACCTGCCCAAAGGCCGTTACCTGTCGGCGCTGTTCCTCACCGCGGGCAGCTACGGCAACGCCTCCGGTACGGCGACCGTGCACTACGCGGACGGCTCCACCGCGACCGCCGGTCTGGGCGGCAGCGACTGGTACAGCGGGGGCGGCCCGCTCTCGGTCCCGTACCGGTACACACCGGACGGCACCAAGGACATGCACCCTGTGGGCCTCGGCACGGCCGAGGTCTGGATGGACCCGCAGCGCGAGGCGGTCGCCCTGACGCTGCCCGTCACCAACCCCGCCGAGGCCGGCAGGACGTCGCTGCACATCTTCGCGCTCTCCCTGCAACCCGCCGCCCAGGGACGGGCGCTGGCCCTGCGCGACGCACACTCGACCCCTTCGCTCCTGGAGTCCAGCGGCGCCCAGAGCGTCGAGACGACGGTGGTCAACGCGGGCACCCTGCCCGTCCTTGCCGACGACGACGTGGCCGTGAGCGTGGACGTACCCGGTGCCCGCACTGTCGAGCCGGCCCGGATCAGGCGCCTCGATCCCGGCGAACAGGCCCGGGTCCGCATCGGCATCCGCAACCGCGCCAGCACCACGCCGGGCACGGCACACAGCGGCACGGTGACCGTCCACGGCCGAGGGCAGCGCGTCACCTCCGCCACCCGTGAACTGACCCTCGGGGTGCCCGACTACCGGCCCACCGACGCGTCGCTCGCCGGCCACCAGGCGCCGTACTGGTTCCACCGCGCGAAGTTCGGCATCTTCATCCACTGGGGCGTCTACTCCGTGCCCGCCTGGTCGCCGGTCGGCGCGCAGTACGCCGAGTGGTACTGGAACCACATGCAGAGCCCGGACAACGCGGTGTACGCGTACCACGCGCAGACCTACGGCAAGGACTTCGCCTACGACGACTTCATCCCCATGTTCACGGCGGAGAGGTTCGACCCGCGGGCCTGGGTGGAGCTGTTCCGGGACGCGGGGGCGCAGTACCACGTGCTGACGTCGAAGCACCACGAGGGCTTCGCCCTGTGGGACACCAAGGTCTCCGACCGCAACGCCGTGAAGATGGGCCCGCGACGTGACCTGGTCCGCGAGCTATTCGACGCGTCCCGGAAGTACACGCCCGAGCTGCACCGCGGCCTGTACTTCTCGATGCCGGAGTGGTTCAACCCCGACAACCCGTGGACGGGCCACGGCCCGCGCAATCCGTACTCCCTGAAGCCGCTCCCGTACACCGGATACACCGCGGGCAAGGACTATGTGAAGGACTACCAGGCCCGGCAGATGCTGGAGCTGATCCACGGCTACGACCCGGCCGTCCTTTGGTGCGACATCGGCGGCGCCAACGACAGCCTTACCGTCCTCGCCGAGTTCTTCAACCACGGCAAGAACCGGCCCAAGCCGTACGAGGTGGCCGTCAACGACCGCTCGGGCATCGCCTTCCACGACTTCACGACCCCCGAGTACACGACGTACGACAACACCGTCGTCGCCAAGTGGGAGGCGAGCCGGGGCCTCGATCCCTTCAGCTACGGCTACAACAAGGCGACCCCCGACGATCGCTACATGACGGCCGAGGAGGTCGTGCAGAGTCTGGTCGACATCGTGTCGAAGAACGGCAACTTCCTCCTCGACATCGGCCCGCGCGCCGACGGCACCATTCCGGAGATCATGCAGACCCGGCTCCGCGAGACCGGCCGCTGGCTGCGGACCAACGGCGAGGCGGTCTACGACACGACCTACTGGTCGCGCATGGCGCAGCTCGGCGAGGATCTGCGCTTCACGGTCCGGGAGAACGAGGCGTTCTACATCCACTCGCTGGCGGAACCGGGCAGCACCCTGACCGTCGAGGCGCCGGTGCCGGTCCGCAGCGGCGACAAGGTGACCATGCTCGGCCACGACCGGCCACTGACCTGGACCACACGGGGTGGCTCTCTGGTGATCGACGTACCGGAGGCGGCCCGGAAGGCGGGCCGGTACGTCTGGGTCTTCAAGGTGGAGTGGCACAGCTGAGCAGGAAGGGCCGTGGGCGGCGAACCTGCTGATCGGGGTGCATCGATGGGGCGCCGGGGCGGTCTGACAGGGGGCGGGCGGTGTGACGGTCGTCCGGTCAGGGCGATCCCCGCCCTCCTCCCATATCGCTCCGGCGACCTCATCCGGGGTGGGGAACTGTTCGTTTTCGGATGTGCAGGAGCGTGTGTGAGTGTGTAGGAGCATGTACTGGTTCGTGGTGTTGCAGCGCGCACACGTCGTACGCGAGCCCAGCGACCGCAAGCGAGGACTGCCCCTAAGAGTCATCCCGTGATGGGATGCCGTCCGACCAGTTCCTGTTCGGGAGTGCCACGCCTGTGGGTGGGGCGTTCCCTACTGGGGCGGCTGTTCCGACGTGGGCCTTGTGCCGCTCGCGCGCGGGTCGGGTCTCATTCGGGGTGGGCCGGTACCGGTCGGTGGTATTTCGTCGA
>NZ_JBSFJX010000063.1:0-46404 GCF_053598275.1 Streptomyces sp. NPDC001156
CTGGTCATGGTGGAGACGTCTCAGCCAGACCCGGGCCCGCAGCAGCCACTACAAACGCCGAGGCCACATCCTGCAACTGTGATTGCAGTACTAGGCGTCCGCGATGCCTCCGGTGTCCCGTGTGCCCTTCGGTTCCTCGTCCCGCCCGGCCTGGGCGTCGGCCTTCGCGTCCCGCGCGGCCTTCTCCTCCTCGGTCAGCGCCTTGAGACTCAGCACCAGTTCGTCCTTCACGACATCGGCGATGACCGTGTCGCCCGGGTTCAGCGTGCCGTCCAGCAGCATGTTCGACAGCCGGTTGTCGAATTCCGACTGGATGGTCCGGCGCAGCGGCCGGGCACCGAACTCGGGCTGGTAGCCGCGGTCGGCCAGCCACTCCTTGGCCGCCTCGGTGACCTCCAGCCGGACCCCCTGCGCATGCAGCCGGCGCCGGGTCCCCTCGAGGAGCAGGTCGACGATCTGCACCAGGTCCTCGCGGCCCAGCGAGTGGAAGACGATCACTTCGTCGATCCGGTTGAGAAACTCGGGGCGGAAGTGCGCGTGCAGCTCCGCCATCAGATCGTCCCTGATCTCCTCGATGTCGCCGGTGTGGTCGAGGATGTGCTTGGAGGCGATGTTGCTGGTCATGATGAAGACGGTGTTGCGGAAGTCGACCGTGCGCCCCTGGGCGTCGGTCAGCCGCCCGTCGTCCAGCACCTGCAGCAGCAGATTGAAGACGTCCGGGTGGGCCTTCTCCACCTCGTCGAACAGCACGACGCTGTACGGCTTGCGGCGCACCGCCTCGGTGAGCTGGCCCGCCTCCTCGTAGCCGACGTAGCCGGGTGGGGAGCCCACGAGCCGGGAGACGGTGTGCTTCTCCTGGAACTCGCTCATGTCGAAGCGGATCATGCGGTCGGGGTCGCCGAAAAGGAGTTCCGCGAGCGCCTTGGCCAGTTCCGTCTTGCCGACTCCGGTGGGGCCGAGGAAGAGGAAGCTGCCGGTGGGGCGGTCGGGGTCGCCCATTCCGGCCCTGCCGCGCCGTACCGCCTGGGCCACTGCGGTCACCGCCTGGTCCTGGCCGATGACGCGCTCGTGCAGGAGCTCCTCCAGCTTCATCAGCCGCTCCCGCTCGGTCTCGGTCAGCTGGGAGACCGGGATACCGGTGCGCGCGGAGAGCACCTCGGCGATGTCGTCGACGGTGACGACGGAAGGCGTCGCCACCCCGCCCTCACCGATCCCGGACAGCTGCTGCTCCGCCTCGGCGATCCGCCGTTTGATCTCACTCGCCCGCTCGTAGTCCTCGGCGTTCACCGCCTCGTCCTTCTCCCGGCGCAGCCGGCTGAGGACTTCCTCCAGTTCCACGGCTTCGGTGTCGCCGACCATGCGCAGCGAGACACGGGCTCCGGCCTGGTCCATGAGGTCGATGGCCTTGTCGGGCAGGAAGCGGTCGCTGATGTAGCGGTCGGAGAGGTTGGCCGCGGCGTCCAACGCCTCGTCCATGTAGCGGACTTGGTGGTGGGCCTCGTAGGAGTCGCGCAGCCCGCGCAGAATCTCGATCGTGTCCTCGACGGTGGGTTCGGGCACCATGACGGGCTGGAAGCGGCGTTCGAGCGCCGCGTCCTTCTCGATGTGCTTGCGGTACTCGTCGAGGGTGGTGGCCCCGACGACGCTGAGGTCGCCCCGTGCGAGCGCGGGCTTGAGGATGTTGCCCGCGTCCATGGAACCCTCACCGGTGGCGCCCGCGCCGACGACCTGGTGCATCTCGTCGATGAAGAGAATGACGCCCTTCTTGGCCTCGGTGACCTCGTCGATCACCTTCTTCAGGCGTTCCTCGAACTGACCGCGGTACTGCGACCCGGCGACCAGGCCCGCCATGTCGAGCGCGACCACCCGGCGGTCCTTCAGCGTCCTGGGCACCTCACCGGCGACGATGCGCTGGGCCAGTCCCTCCACGATGGCCGTCTTGCCGACGCCCGGATCACCGATGAGCACCGGGTTGTTCTTGGTCCGGCGGGAGAGGACCTCGACGGTCTGCTCGATCTCGCTCGCCCGGCCGATCACCGGGTCGAGCCGCCCGCTGCGCGCCTCGTCGGTGAGGTCGCGCCCGTATTCGTCGAGCGTCGGAGTGTCGGGATGTCCGCCTGGCGCCTGCCCTTGCCGGCCGACGCCGCTCAGCGCGCCTGGGGAGGCACCCTCGGACCGGAGGGTCTCGGCGAGCGGGGAGCGAGCGTCGTCGAGCAGCGCCGAGAGGATGTGCTCCGGGCCGATGTAGGAGGAACCGGCCTCTTGGGAGCGGGCATGTGCGGCCAGCAGGGCGCGCTTGGCCGCCGGAGTGAGCGCCGGTTCGCCGGTGCCGGTACCCGAGGGCAGCGACGACTCCAGGTCGGCGGCGAGCCGGTCGGGATCCGCGCCGGCCTGTTGCAGCACCTGGCGCGCGGTGGGCACCTGGGTGGCGGCCCACAGCAGGTGCACCGCGTCGAGATCGGAGCCGTCCTCGGCCGCCCGCGCTCCCGCGGCGGCGAGGAGCTCGTGCGCGGACTCGCTGAGCAGACGTCCGATGGGCACACGTTGCACGGCCGGCGGCGAAGTGGCCGGGCTCGTGCCGAAGAAGCGGTTGAAGAGATCGGAGAACGGGTCACCTGACCCGAAGGGCGAGATCGTCACGATTGACCACCCGTCCGGCAGCGACACACGGCCGCATCGCCGTAGTCGATTTGCCCTTACTCGCCCAGTCTTCGCCAGGTAGCACAGCATGACAAATGGGGAGCAATCGATGAATCGGGGAGATTGAGGAGGATACGGTACTCGGCGGCGCTGTCACGCGGGGCTCCCTCACCGATGAGTTCTCCCGTCCCCGCCGGTCATGCCGGTACAAGGACCGTCGGAAGCGGAGGAACGCATGAACGCGAACGGGCCGCTGGACGAGCGGTTCACCGCCGTCCTGCGCAGGAGCGAGGCCAAAAGCGGCTGGACGTACGTTGTTTGGCCGAGGTCCGTCGAGTTCTTCGGGACGCGTGGACCGGTCAAGGTGCGCGGCACGATCGACGGGCACCCTTTCCGCAGTTCATTCATGGCCCTGGGCGACGGCACCCACAAACTGCCGGTCAAGGCTGACGTCCGCAAGGCGATCGGGAAGGAGGAGGGCGACACCGTGGCCGTCCACCTCGAGGAGCGGCTCAGCCCGTGACGCCGGCCCGCGCAGCGTCCCGGTAGCGCCTGGGCCGTAGCGCCTGGGCGAAGCCCACGGTTCGCTTGAACCGTTGCTGAAGGCGTTCTCGGAGCTGTAGCCGGCTCAGTACGGGCGCCTTGGTCGCGGCGGCCTGCATCCGGACCAGCTCCCGCAGGACCCGGCGCAGCAGGTCGGGGCTGGGCGGCGTCTACGGGGAGAACTGCGGCATCAGCCCGCTGGTGGTCGAGGAAGACGAGACGACCTGGCGGGCCCGGGGCGAGTGGGCAGCGTTCTCGGTTACGCGGTCGACCCGGAGGCGGCCGCCCGCCTCCGGGAGTGAGTGGACGCCTCACGGCTTGATCGCCTCGCGGACTGATCGCCGCACGGACTGATCGCGGAATGAACGCCTCGCGGCGGCCGGGGCCACCGCCCCAGCCGCCGCCAGCATGGCCGCGCCGTACGCCTCGCGGCCTCGCCCCGCGGCGGCCGCGGGGCGATCTGGCCCGGAGCGCTACGCCTTGAGGACCGCGTCGATCCGCGCCAGCTCCTCGTCGTCGAAGTCCAGGTTGCGGGTGGCGGCGACACTGTCCTCCAGCTGCCGAGGGCTGCTCGCCCCCACCAGCGCCGAGGTCACCCGGCCGCCGCGCAGCACCCAGGCCAGGGACATCTGGGCCAGCGACTGGCCGCGGGACCTGGCGATCCCATCGAGCGCACGCAGCTGACCCACCAGGTCCTCGGTGAGCGACTCGGCGGTCAGGGACGGGCTGTCGCTGGCGGCCCGGGACCCCTCCGGGATGCCGTCGAGGTAGCGGTCGGTCAGCAGTCCCTGCTCCAATGGCGAGTAGGCGATGGAGCCGGTCTGGAGCTCGTCGAGCGTGTCCAGCAGCCCGTCCTCGGGGCGGCGGTCGAGCATCGAGTAGCGCGGCTGGTGGATCAGCAGCGGGGTGCCCAGTTCGGCGAGGATGCGGGCCGCCTCGCGGGTCTCCTCGGGCGAGTAGTTGGACACGCCCACGTAGAGCGCCTTGCCCTGCTGGACCGCCGAGTGCAGGGCGCCCATCGTCTCCTCGAGCGGAGTCTGCGGGTCGGGGCGGTGCGAGTAGAAGATGTCGACGTAGTCCAGACCCATCCGCTTCAGGCTCTGGTCGAGGGACGACAGCAGGTACTTGCGGGATCCCCACTCACCGTACGGGCCGGGCCACATCAGGTAACCGGCCTTGGTCGAGATCACCAGCTCGTCGCGGTAGGGCGTGAAGTCCGCATTCAGGGCGTCGCCGAGTGCGCACTCGGCGGCGCCGGGCGGCGGGCCGTAGTTGTTCGCCAGGTCGAAGTGCGTGACCCCGAGATCGAAGGCGCGGCGCAGAATCTGCCGCTGGATCTCCACCGGGCGGTCAGGGCCGAAGTTGTGCCACAGACCGAGGGACAGCGCGGGCAACTGCAGGCCGCTGCGTCCGGTGCGGCGGTAGGGCATGGCCTCGTAACGGGCGGGATCTGCCGTGTACAACGTGCACTCCAGGATGGCGTTCCTCGATGACGCGGTCCACTCTCGCCTGCCCTCGCACCGGCGGTCCAACAGAGGTACCGGATGGAATTCAGCGTCTACGCTTCTCAATCATGGAATTGCGCCATCTACAGCACTTCGTCGCCGTCGCCGAGGACCGGCACTTCACTCGGGCAGCGGAACGCCTGATGGTGTCGCAGTCGGGCCTGTCCGCGTCGGTCCGCGCCCTCGAGCGGGAGCTTCAGGCCCCGCTGTTCGTACGCACCACCCGCAGCGTCACGCTCACGGAGGCGGGCCGTGCCCTGCTGGTGGAGGCCGAGCGGATCCTGGCCCAGGTGCGTGCGGCTCATGAGGCGGTGGCCGCCGTCCAGGGCGTGCTGCGCGGCACGCTGTCCCTCGGCACCGAACAGTGCATCGCCGGGGTGAACGTCGCCGGGCTGCTCGCCGCGTTCCGCCGTCGGCACCCCGACGTGGAGATCCGGCTGCGGCAGGCGGGGTCGGGCGCGCTGGCCGAGGAGGTCGCCGCGGGCCGGCTGGACCTGGCGTTCGCCGTGCGCACACAGGCGGACACCGACCAGCTGCGGTCCGTGTCGCTGACCAGCGAGCCGATGACCGTGCTGTGCCACCCGTCGCACCCGCTGGCGGAGGGTGGCGCCGTGACCCCCGAGGATCTGGGCGGCGAGGCGTTCGTCGACTTCCACCCCGACTGGGGTCCGCGCCGCACCACCGACGCGGCGTTCGGGCAGGCCGGCGTCCAGCGGACCGTGACACTCGAGGTCAACGACGTGCACAGTCTGCTGGACCTCGTCCACGAGGGGCTCGGCGTCGCCGTGGTCCCCCGGCACTTCGGGCAGAAGCGGGAGGCGGCGACCCTCGTGTCGCTTCCGGTCAAGAGCGACGCCCTGTACGAGACCCTCGCCCTGCTGCCGCCGGACGAGGCGACGAGCCCGGCGGCCCGGGCGCTGATGGGCCTTCTCACGGCGGCCGCGCACGAGGCGCCGGAGGCGGCAGGATGACCGGCGCGCGGCGCACGTTCGCCTCACGTCGCCGGCCGCGATGCGCGATGGTGGACCCATGCATGCGAAGGACATCCTCATCGACGCGTACGACCGCATCCAGGAAGAAGTCCATGCCGCCGTCGAGGGTCTGGGCCCGGACGAGCTGAACGCCCGGCCCGCCGATGACGCCAACTCGATCGCGTGGCTCGTCTGGCATCTCACCCGGGTGCAGGACGACCATGTCGCCGACGCCGCCGGCCTGGAGCAGGTCTGGCTCTCACAGGGGTGGGAGAAGCGTTTCGGCCTCGATCACCCGAGCCGGGACACGGGGTACGGCCATACCCCGGGGAAGGTCGCCAAGACGCTGGTGGAGTCGGCCGACCTGCTCACCGGCTACTACGACGCCGTGCACGAGCAGACCCTCGGCTTCCTGCGCGGGCTGGTCGCCAAGGACTTCGAGCGGATCGTGGACGAGAGCTGGGATCCACCGGTCACCCTGGGCGTACGGCTGGTCAGCGTCCTGTCCGACGATCTGCAGCACGTCGGACAGGCCGCCTATGTGCGGGGGCTGCTTCAGAGCGCGGCCTCGTAGCCAGGCAGGATCACGTCCCGGATGAGGGCGTTCCGCTCGTCGAAGGCGATGAACGCGCTCTTGACGGCGTTCACCGTGACCGTGCGCAGATCCTCGACCGTCCAGCCCGCCTCCTCGACCAGCAGGGACATCTCCCGGGTCATCGTGGTGCCTGAGACCAGCCGGTTGTCGGTGTTCAGGGTGACCCGGAAACCGAGGTCCTTCAGCGTCGTGATGGGGTGCCCCGCGATCGAGGAGGCGGCGCCCGTCTGGAGGTTGGAGGTCGGGCACATCTCCAGCGCGATGCGGCGGTCGCGCACCCAGCCGGCGAGCCGGCCGAGCTTGTCGTCGACGATGTCCTCGGTGATACGCACACCGTGGCCGATGCGTTGGGCACCGCAGACCTGGAGGGCCTGGTGGATGCTGGGCAGGCCGTGTGCCTCGCCCGCGTGGATGGTGAACGGCACACTCTCGTCGCGCAGGTACTCGAACGCGGCGAGGTGGTCGGCGGGCGGGAACCCGTCCTCGGCGCCCGCGATGTCGAAGCCGACCACGCCCGCGTCGCGGAAGGCCACCGCGAGGTCGGCGATCTCCCGGGTGCGGTCGAACATGCGCATGCCGCACAGCAGGGTGCCGACGCGGACAGGGGTGCCCGCTGCCGCCGCCTTCGCCATACCGGCCGCGAGACCCTCCTGCACGGTCTCCACGACCTCGGACAGGGTGAGACCGCCCTTCAGCATCAGCTCGGGCGCGTAGCGCACCTCGCCGTAGACCACGCCGTCCGCGGCGAGGTCCAGGACGTACTCCTCGGCGGTGCGCAGCAGGCCCTCGCGGGTCTGCATGACCGCCAGGGTGTGCTCGAAGGTGGCTATGTAGCGCACCAGGTCACCGGAGTTGGCCGCCTCGTAGTACCAGTCGGCGAGCGCCTGCGGATCGGTGGTGGGCAGGACGTGCCCGACCTCGTCGGCGAGCTCCACGAGGGTCGCGGGGCGCAGACCGCCGTCGAGGTGGTCGTGCAGGACGGCCTTCGGGAGGCGGCGGATGGTCTCGATGTCGATGCGCGGGGCGGTCATTGTGCGGTGGTTCCTCGGCAGATGGTTCTGGGGGCGGGTCACGCGGCAGGCTGGAGCAGGTCCCAGCGGTTGCCGTACAGGTCCTGGAAGACGGCCACGGTTCCGTACGGTTCGTGCCGCGGTTCCTCCAGGAAGGTCACGCCGGCGGCGGTCATCCGGGCGTGATCGCGGGCGAAGTCGTCCGTGTGCAGGAAGAGGCCCACGCGCCCGCCGGTCTGGTCGCCGACCCGGGCGCGCTGCGCCTCGTCCTTGGCCCGGGCGAGCAGCAGCCCGGTGCTGTGACCTGCGGCGCCGGGCTCCACGACGACCCACCGGGAGCCGTCCGGCCGCGGCTCGTCGGCGGTGAGCCGGAAGCCGAGTGCTTCGGTGTAGAAACGGATCGCCTCGTCGTAGTCGTCGACGACGAGGGTGACCAGGGCGATACGTCTCATGGGGCCTTCCGGGGAGTGCGGCGGTGCGGGTTATACGTAACACGTAGGGTACGACATTCCGGCACGTGCACTCGTGGGGTGGCGAAGGCGGCGGGGGCTGGCCCAAGTCCTGCCACTCCCGGCCACAGGCCGGGAGTGGCAGGCGGCGCTCCTGGCGATTCGGTGGCGTTCCGCACCCTGGTCGCGCGGGTCGTTTCGGCGGCCCGTCTCGCCCTGGTGGCCCAAGCCCTGTCGGCGGCCGTCCTCGCCCTGGCCGCCCATGCCGTTCAGCGGCCCTAACCGCCTACGTCGTTCGTTGCTCCCGGCCACCGAGGCCGTTCAGCGGGCCGCCTCGCCCTGTGCGACCTCGACCTGGTGATGGAAGCCGATGACTCCGGTCGCCGAGGCGCAGGCGGAGAGCGCGGCGCAGGCGACCAGGAGGGCGGTGATCCAGGAGACGGCCCGGTGCGGCGTGCGGGGGGTCGCCAGCAGGGCGGCGACCCGCTGCGGCACCGGTCCGGTATTCACGGCGGCCGCGAAGGAGGGCCGCTCCCGGTGGCCGGCGCGGGCGGCGAGCGCGGCTCGACCGATGGCACGCGCGGTCAGCCGCCGGTCCCCCACCACCGCGGCGGCGGCCTCGTCCGCCGTCCGCTCGACCGCGAGCCGGATGACCGCGGCCGCGGTACGCAGCGCGGGGTGGCAGTGGGCGGCCAGCTCGGCGAGGGCGAGAAAGTAGTGGTGCCCGCCGGCGTTGTGGGCCCGCTCATGGGCGAAGAGCGCCTCCCGCTCGTCCGGGCCGAGGCTGCGCAGCATGCCGGTGGTGACGACGATGCGGTGCGGCCTGCCGGGAAGAGCGTAGGCCTCCGGGTGCGGGGCGTCGATGACGCAGAGGTCACCCGCCGTGGAGCGGCGGTCCGCCTCGCTGGTGGCGGCGCGGAAGGCCCTGGCCTGGCGCAGCACAGCATGGGCCACGGCCCACAGGCAGACGGCGAGCGCACCCACCGAGAACGCGGCCGCGGGCACCACGAACAGGTCCGACCCGGCGCGGAACGGACGGACCAGTGCGCCGAGCGCGGCGAACAGCGGCAACTGGAGCAGCCCGGTCAGCACGAAGGCGCCGAGCGCGGTCAGGGAACAGAACGCGAGCACGAGCGTGGAGCCCGCCACCAGCCAGAGCGCGGTCGAGGGCGCGAGCCGTGCGAGAGCGCGCCGTGCGAGCGGGGGCGTCGCGAACGGCAGGGCCAGGGGTACGAGCAACAGGAAGGTCACTGCTCACCCGATTCCAGCAGGTCCCGCAGGACACGCTCGTCGTCCTCGCTGAGCTGGGCGACGAACCGGGCCAGCACCGTGTGCCGGTCGCTGTCCCGGTTCAGCTCGGTGTGCATGCGCCGGGCGGTGAGCCCGTGGGCGTCCTGGACCGGGAAGTAGGCGTAGCCGCGGCCCTGGCGCGCGCGGCCGACGACGCCCTTCTCATGCAGCCGGGACAGGATCGTCGTCACCGTCGTACGGGCGAGTCCCGTGCCGAGGCTCAGCTGCACCTCGCCCGGGGTCTGGGGAGCGCCGGCGGCCCAGAGGGCGGCCATGACACTCGCTTCCAGCTCACCTGCCGGGCGGCGCTCGTCCTTCGCTTCGGCCATGGAACCTTCCTCACCCCGCCGTCGTCTACATTGCCGTAGACCGTCTACAAGATTGTAGTCTTTATGTGGTCGGGCCGGGCCCGGACCGCATGTCCATTATGGAAGGGGCTCACCACTATGGGCGCAGCTTCGCGCACCAGGCCGCCGAACGCGCCCGCCGTGAGCAACATGCCGTGGTGAGGCGGCAGGACAGGGCCGACCTCGCCGGTTCGACGGCGGTGGGCGCCCTGGTGGCGTTCGTGTTGCTGGCCCTGAGCGTGAAGGGACGCGGCGGCGCCCCACTCTTCGGTGACCAGGATCTGCTGGCCTGGTCGGTCGGCCACCGCCCGCCGGTCGGAGTCTCGGTGGCAAGGGCGGTGACGTACACGGGGACGGGGCTGGTGCCCTATCTCCTGGCCGCCGTCGCCGGTCTCCTGATCGGACGCACGCTGCGGCAGCGCGTGGTCGCCGTCGCCGCCTGCCTCGCCTGCCTGGCCATGGGACAGACCGTGCGCTACAGCGTGATGTCACTGGCTGCACGCCCCCGCCCCGCGGCAGAGAACTGGGTGACGCACCCGTCGGGCTGGTCGTTCCCCTCGGGCCACACGACGACGTCCGCGATGGCCGCCGGGCTGCTGGCCCTGGCAATCCTGGTGCGCGCGCCGCGGGGCCGGGCCGGCTTCGTGGCCGCTGCCCTCACCTGGGGCGCCCTGGTCGGCCTGAGCCGGGTGTATCTGGGCGTTCACTGGTTCTCCGACGTGCTGGGCGGCTGGCTGCTGGCCCTGTGCTGGCTGAGCCTGTGCACCTACGCCGCCATCCGGTTGGTGCGGCGTACCGGCACCGCCACACCGGAGTCGACCGAGTCCCCGGCCCCCTGAACGACGCCGTGCGCCGCGGTCGCACCCGGCACATGCTCGAACATGCCGAGCGAGAAGTAGGTCATGTTGGCCACCCCGTGCTCGAGTGCGGCTTCACCTCGAACAGAACCAAGGCCGCACAGCCCCCGGCGTCGTCGCCCGCGTCATGCAGCGCTCCTCACGCTGACCACCACCATCTGGCACCACGACCAGAGCGGACAGCCGGCCCTGCGCTCACTGACCGCCTACGACCGCTAACCCTTCGGGCGGATCATCTAGTTGGGCGGTGCCAGGGTGCGCAGGACGTCGAACTCGTTGCCCTCGGGGTCGGCCATGACCACCCAGCTCCGGCCAGGGCCCTGGCCCACGTCCACCTTGGCGGCGCCAAGGCCAAGGAGCCTGGCCACCTCGTCGTCGGTGCTGCTGTCGATCGGGCTGACGTCCAGGTGGAGCCGGTTCTTCACGGTCTTGCCCTCAGGCACCCGGATGAACAGCAGGGTGGGCGGCATCTGGCGGGCCCGGACCTCCTCGACGGTCGGCTCCCAGGAGCCGATCTCCACCTTGCCCTCGCTCCGGTCGATCACCTTGAAGTCCAGGACCGCGCACCAGAAGGCCGCGAGGAGCTCCGGATCGTGGCAGTGGACAACCAACTCGGTGAACCTACTGGTCATGACTCCCCCAGAGAGTGCGGACGGGGGCTCAGCGTATGGGGTCCCGCCATCTGTCCGGCAAGTCCAGGATCGCTACGACCACTGACCCTTGGCATCGATCGTCCAGGACAGCGGCTCACCATTGAGGCCCATCCGGCTGACGGCGTGCGGCGAGAACGTCATCGGCCCGATCCAGTCCCGGCGGACGAGGGCGATCTGGGACGGCAGCGGAGCCACCGGATCGATGGCCCTTCCTCGTGACCAGTTCTGGAACAGCCCCTCTGTCGTCTCGACAGCGGACACCACCATGGTCACCTTCAACTCCCCGTCGCTCCAGGTGTTCCACAGTGCCCAGCCCTCAGGCCTGGGCTCGACGCCGATGCGCACACACCGCCTCGTACCGTTCCTCCACTCCGGTCGGCATGGTCCCGGGCTTGAGCACTGTGGCTCCGACGACTCTGACCCGGGGCCGGTCCTCCTCCATACATCCATCGCCCTCGAAGTGGTAATGGCGGAGAGCCCGAGCAAGTCCATTCACGCTGCGCTGGAGGGGTGTCGAATCTTCTGGGTCTGCCTGAAACGAGAGCCATCCTTCGTCGGATGCCTCCGAGCAATGCTCAGGACTTGTGGATCAGCCCTGGGTGGGACGCGGAGGGCGTACCTTCCCGAATGATCCTGTGATGGTCACCGAGTAGGCCCGCGTTCGCAGCGCGGGTCGGGAAGGCACGCCCGTGCTCAGCGTAGTGAACGCCGACGGCTCCACCGAGTCCGGCTCCCTGATCGACGAGATCGTCCGCGAGGGCGCCCGTCGGATGCTAGCCGCCGCGCTGGAGGCCGAAGTCAACCAGTACATAGTCGAGTTGGCGGCCGAGCAGGACGAAACGGGCCGGCGCCTGGTGGTCCGCAACGGCCACCACCGGCCCCGCACCGTCGTCACCGCGGCTGGGCCAGTCGAGGTCACCGCGCCCCGGGTGAACGACCGCCGGGTGGACGAGGCCACCGGGGAGCGGATGCGGTTCTCCTCCAAGATCCTGCCGCCGTGGTGCCGCAAGTCGCCGAAGGTCTCCGAGGTGCTGCCGCTGCTCTACCTGCACGGACTGCCCTCCGGGGACTTCGTGCCCGCGCTGGAGCAGTTCCTCGGCTCGGCGGCCGGGTTGTCGCCGGCAACCGTGACCCGGCTGACGAAGCAATGGCAGGACGACCACGCGGCGTTCCAGGACCGGGACCTGTCGGACCGCGACTTCGTGTATGTGTGGGCGGACGGGGTGCACCCGAAGGTGCGACTCGGGCAGGCGCACTCGTGCGTGCTGGTGCTGATGGGTGTGCGCCTGGACGGCAGCAAGGAGCTGATCGCGCTGGCCGAGGGCCTGCGGGAGTCCACCGAGTCGTGGGCCGACCTGCTGCGCGACTGCCGCCGCCGCGGCATGCGTGACCCCGAGCTGGTCATTGGCGACGGCGCGATGGGTCTGTGGAAGGCCCTGGCCGAGGTGTTCCCGGCCGCCCGGCACCAGCGGTGCTGGGTCCACAAAGCAAGGAATGTCTCGAACGCCCTGCCGAAGTCCACACAGCCGGGCGCGACGAAGGCGATGCAGGAGATCTACAACGCTGAGGACCGCGCACACGCCGAGAAGGCGATCGAGGCTTTCGCGAAGACCTACGGCGCCAAGTTCCCCAAGGCCGTCGCGAAGCTCACCGAGGACCGGGAGGAGTTGCTGGCGTTCTACGACTTTCCCGCAGAGCACTGGATCCACCTGCGCACCACGAACCCCATCGAGTCGACCTTCTCCACCGTCAAGCTCCGCACCAAGGTCACCCGCGGCGCCGGCAGCCCGGCCGCAGCCCTCGCGATGGTGTTCAAACTCGTCGAATCCGCCCAGACCCGCTGGCGCGCGATCACCGGGGCCCACCTCGTCGTCCTGGTCCGCTCCGGCGCCAAGTTCGAGAACGGCGTCCTGGTCGAGCCGCAGGACCAAGCCGCATGAACCCCTACGACGCCCCGCAGGAAGGGCCGGCCGAGCACCTGCGTTTCGCTGCCTACCTTCGCGAGCTCGCGCAGGTCACCGGCTGAGGAGACGGCTCCAGTCAAGAAGGTCCTCACCGATCCAGACCAGACCCTGGCCCAGTCCGCCGTACTGCGGCACCTGGACCGCCGGGCCATCGCCCTCCGCCCTGGCCCCGCCTTCGAACTGTGGGCCGGGCATACCTTCCCGGATGATCGTGTGATGGTCACCGAGTAGGCCCGCGTTGCAGCGCTTCCAGCCCGTCGAGGATGGCCTGGAGGCCGAACTGGAAGGTGTTGTCGGGCGCCGCGCCGTAGTCGGCGCTGTGGGTGTCCAGGCGGGCGCGCAGCCGAGGGAACTGTGCGGCAATCTCACGGGCTTCGGCCTTGGCGTTGCCGATGACCTGTTCGGCGTTGCTGCTGCCTTCGCGCCGCAGTTTGCGGGTGAGTGAGGCTGCTGCGGCTGGGCCGAGGGCGTTGCCGAGGACGAAGGTGAAAACGGCGGCCGCGGCCTGGTCGGCTGCGGGGCCGGCGAATCCCGCGGCCTCGTAGATGGCGAGGAGGTGGTCGTCGTGGCGGGCCTTGCCGGGGCCGAACATGAGGAAGGAGCCGAAGGCCTGCAGCAGCCACGGGTGGCGGGTGAGCATCGCATGCAGGTCGGTGGCCATGGTGGTGGCTGCGGTGCGCCAGTCGACCAGGTCAGGGTCGGGCAGCGTGATTTCGTGCCACAGTTGGTCGCTGGCGAGGGCGATGAGGTTGTCCTTGCTTCCCACGTGCCAGTAGACCGCGGTGGCCGCCGAGCCCAACCGCTGACCCAGTGCCCGCATATTCAGGCCCTCCAGCCCTTCGGTGTCCAGTAGAGCGATAGCGGCGGTGAGGATCTGTTCGCGGGTCAGCGTGTTGCGGGGCATGAATTCACGATAGCCGTCGACTTGCACGACGTTCAAGAAACCTCTTGCACTGCGTTCAAGTCGTTCGCTAGCCTTCACTTGAACAAAGTGCAAGTCACCGCGACGCCCGGGGGACTCGGGGTCGTGCGCGAACCACACCGACCGAGAGGGAATCGAGATGTCACGCGATGCGCTGGCGGAGTTCGTCGAGGCGAAGGCCAAGGAGTTTGACATCCCGGGTGCAGCGGTGGGGGTCTGGGTGGACGGACGGGAACTGACTGCCTGTCACGGCGTGACGAGCATTGACAACCCGCTGCCCGTCGACCGGGACACGCTGTTCGTGCTGGGCTCGGTCACCAAGACCTACACGGCGACCGCGATCATGCGCCTGGTCGAGGCGGGGCGAGTCGAGTTGGAGGCGCCGGTCCGCCGCTACGTTCCCGAACTCCGGCTCCCCGACGAGGATGCGGCCGCGCAGATCACCATCCTGAACCTGCTCAACCACACCGCCGGACTGGACACTCGGATGGTCTTCGACAGCGGAGACGGAGACGATGCGCTGGCCGGCGAGGTGGCCAAGATGGCCGAGGTGACGCTGATCGGTCCGGTCGGCGGCCGTGCCTCCTACAGCCAGCTCGGCTACAACCTGCTCGGCCGGGTCATCGAGAACGTCACTGGCCTGACCTACGAGGCCGCTGTCGCCTCACTCGTCCTGGAGCAGGTCGGCCTGGCCAACAGCGTCTTCACTGCCGGACAGGCCATCACCCGCCGGTTCGCTGTGGGCCACAACCTCAGTGCAGGGGCGCTCAAGGTCGCCCGGACATGGAAGGACACGCGCGGCAACAATCCGGGCGGCGGCCTGGTGTCCTCGATCTCCGACCAGCTGCGCTGGGCCCGGTTCCACCTCGACGGCGGTGACCTGGCGCGGCGGATGCAGGAGCCGACGGTGGAGCTGCACGGCTCCACGCTCGGTGACGCCGTCGGCCTCGGCTGGTTCCTGCGCGACGTGGACGGTGTGCGCACCGTCGGGCACGGCGGATCGACCAATGGGCAGTTCGCCAACCTGCTGCTGGTTCCGGAGCGGGGCTTCGCCGTCGTGGCGGTGTCCAACGCCGGCCCCGACAGCGGGCTGGAGTTCAATCAGGCCGTGCTCCGCCGGGCGCTCGAGCACTACCTCGGCGTGGTCGAGTGCGACCCCGAGCCGCTCCCGTACGACCCGCAGCGCGCTCAGGAGATCATCGGGCACTACGAGAACGAATTCATGACGCTGATCATCGACACCGACGGTGACACGATGACGGTTGAATGCCGGATCAAGCCGGAGATCCGCACGGCGTCCGAGAAGGAACTGCCGCCAGACCTGCCGCCGGCCGGGCTCGGCCTGCTCCCCGGAAGCGGCGACGAGTACATCGTCACCGGCGGCGGCTTGATCGGCCAGCGCGGTTTCCTCACCCGCGACGCCGACGGCGCAATCATCGGGGCGGACCTGGCCGGACGGCTCTTCAACCGGGCTCCGACACCCGCCGAGTGACACCTGCGTACCCCCGGAGAGCACCGCAGGCGAGGCCGGTGACCGGCCTCGCCTGGGTACACAACATTTGATGACAATTACTCCGCGCAGAACAACGATTCCCGCTTCAAGTACGACGGAGAAAAGTTGCCAATCAATACAGCAGTGGAGTAACCATCGCAGTCCAGCCATGTCCCATGGAGGCTTCGACGCGACCGCTATGACCCTCGCTGACCTATCCATAGAGATCTACGGATCAGAAGGGCGTCATTGCGGCTACGAGTCTTATCGACGGGCAGGGCCACGGGTGATGAGCCAGTAGACGAGGGCCGCTGGCGGGCAGAAGCACAGGAGTAGGATCAATACCTGCGAGTCCGTCTCGGCGGCAGCCTGACCTGATGTCTTCCCCTCCGCCGGTAGATCCGCGGTGATGGCGCCGAGTTGCGCGGCGGTGGCTGCCTGGTATGCGATGGCGACGCGTTCTTCAAGCTCGGATAAGGTCAGTCGGCCGACCGCGTTGTGGTCTTTCAGTCGGTCCACAACTTCATCGCGCTCTGCGTGCGAGACTTTGATCGCAAGCCTGTCTTGGGATTCTTCAGCACGGGTCATCTGGGCCTCCGGGCGATGGCGTGTTGGACGACGGGCGATCGTGCAGGTCGACCACCGTGATGACGACCCGGGTCCAGACTCCCGGGGCGTCGTGGTTTCCGAACCGAGAGGCAAGTTCCTCGATGCGCCCGCGTAGCTCGGCAAGTGCCTCGTCGGTCAGCCGCAGGGCACCGCGATGCAGGTCAACCTCTCGCCGCCGGCCGGCCTGTCTTGCTTGGTAAGCGGCGTTGATGTCAGCCCGGGTCGCGTCGAGCATGGAGCCCAGGAACGCCGCCTGCTCTTCTGGAGTCGCGCCATCCGCTGGCGGCTCTGTGACCGCGGGAGCGTAGACCCGTTCGACCTTGCCGCGTGCCAGCGGCCGGTATTCGGCGATCTCGATGAGCCCGGCACGCTCCAGCTGGCCCAGGTGGTAGTAGAGCCGATCAACTGGCAGCCTGACGCAGTCGGCAAGTTCGCGAGCAGAGCGCGGCATCTCCCACATGGCCTCCAACAGCCGGATGCGCAAGGGGTCCGCCAGCGCCTTGTGTACTCCATGCCACCGCCGGGACGAAGGGGACGAGCCTTCCGCACTCATCGACGATCAATCCGCATGTTGAAGATGACTCCAGTTATTGGAATTTTCTACAACGATCCGCCACTCAGCGACAGTTCGCAAGAGAGGCACGCCAGATCCGCGGCAGGCAGAGGGGGAAACATCAGGCAACATCGCGCTGACCTGGTTAATTGAACTGCTGGTTCGGCCAGACCAAACCGGCGCCGAGCCAACCAACTACCCGAAGCGAACCGGGGGTTCGCCAGCCCAGGTCGGAGTCCGGACCGGTGATCTCCACCAGGGCCGCGTGCTCGCAGCGCGCTCACCCGACTTCACACCTCTCCCGGATGGTGAGGACCACGGCGGCGCAGCCACCTGAGCGCGACCAAGAAAGCGCGGCCACGGTCAAAACAGTGCCTTCGGCGGGGGATCGGCTGGCACGGGGATGCGGAGGGCGCCGCCTCCGGCCGCGGGACCGTAGTGGCGGGAGCAGAATGCTCCCATCCCGCACACACCATCGCCCCAGGCAGAGCCGAGCAGACGCGGCCCATGGCGTCACAGTCGTTCGTACAGTGGCGCGCTCCACCTGGACGCCATGAACCACGCCCGCTCCACGGTGTGTGGGTCGATGGCGGACGGGATGGGAGCTGGGGAGAGTGGTGGGCGGGTGGTCGAGATACGGTGCGGGCCATGGACGAGCCTCGCATCAAGGTCATGGGCGCAGGAACCGTGCTCCTGTCCACGGACGGGCGTTCGCGGGAAACCGCTAGCCTCGACGCGCGCGGGAGAGCCCCGTGGGGGAGGGAATTGTGATGCGCAAGCGGCGAGGGCTGACCATAACGGCCTGGCTTCTGGGGACCTTGGGGCTGCTGCTGCTCGTCGGGTCCGTCACGTTCTCGCTGGCCAGCTACTCCACCGCCACGGTGTCGAGCGACAGCATGGCGCCCACGTACACCATCGGCCAGCGGATCGTGTTCGAGCGGGTCGGTGGGGACGATGTCCGACGGGACGATGTGGTGCTGTACACGGCACCGGAGCGCTACCAGTTCAACGAGAGCGTCATGCAGCGCGTCATCGCTGTAGGCGGCGATCACGTCTCGTGCTGCACGGGGCTCGGGACCCCTCAGGAGCGGATCACCGTCGACGGCCGGCCGCTCGAGGAGCCGTATGTGAAAGACGGCGTCGCCGACGGGATGCACCGCTCGTACGAGGTGACGGTGCCCGACGGACGACTCTTCTTGCTTGGTGATCACCGCGTTAACGCGCGGGACTCCCGCTTCTTCACCTCGGACCACGGCGGTACGGTGCCAGCCACCGCCGTGCAGGGCCGGGTGATCGACAACTACACGGTTCCGGTTCTGCTCGGGGTGGCCGCGCTGCTCGGGCTGCTCCTCGCGCTCGCCGGGCTTGGCTTCGGGATCGGCGCATGGGCTGTACGGCGGCGAGCGACTCCGCCGCTGCCACCGTGGCCCGTGCAGGCTTAGCGGGCGGCCCAGTTGCCGGCGGCCGGTCCCGGTCCTCCGGACTTCGCCTCGGAGCCGGGTCGCCGCCTCCGCCTCGCTGTAGATGTCCCGCTCCAGGTAGATGAAGTTGCCCCGGTTTGACAGACACCGATGGACTTGCGGTCGGGATCCGTGGCTGGGCCGTCTCTGGGTCGTCCGGGGGCGGCCGATGACACCAGCGTCTGACACCAACGATGGTGGACAACGGGGGGCGTCGCGGCTCCTCGCGGTCGCCATGAGTAGTGGGCTGCCCCGGCCACGACCGCCCGACCGACTCCTAATGCGGTGGGCAGACGCCGTTACCGCCGACGCAGTGACAGCAACGCTGACGGCAACGACGGCGGACACCAGCGGCACTCAGCAGCCCGGCACGGTGCCGGCAGCGTGTTGGCTGACCGCCACCCCACCATGTACCCGCAACTTCCGAGCACTTGGCCGCAGGTTGCGGCGGTCATGGAGTCGGCCGCCCCGACAACAGGCGCCGGGGGCGCCCGAGACGAAAGCCGAACCGGTGGGAGTATGAGGCGGCTCGCAGGGTGGTCGTACGAGCGTGACGCGCGATCGGCGTCCTGAGTAGTCCCCACCGGACCTCGGCTGTACAGCAGAGAAGTACAGCAACCCCAGCAAACGGCAGTGCCCCGCACCGGCCTCACGAGCGCCCGGCAGCCTGTATGACCTTCAATGACCGATCTCTGTAGAGCTACGGATCAGACCGTGCCCCATCGTACGGGCAACCGCGGGGAACCATGGTGGCGAGCAGACATCACGTAACGGCGACTCCTGACCGTTGCGCCTGGGCGGGACGGTTCCCCTGCACCAAGGCAGTGGGATTCGATCCCACGATTTCGTCCCCATGCAATTCGACCACCCGCTCCGGCCCCACTCTCCAGTGAAGCCGGACCGGGCTGGCCACTGGGCAAACGCGAAATCCTTCTATCCGAACTCTCCCTCGCGGACCCCGTCTCGGAACGCTGCCCATTCCTCCGCAGTGAACCGCAGAGAGGGCAGGTCTTTCCGCCTCGAGTCACGGATCGCAACGGCTCCGCCACCAAGGTCTGCTACCTCTACGCAGTAAGGCCTATCCATGCTCCTGCTGCTCTTGACCCAGCGCGCATCCGTCAGGTCAAGCGTGTAGAGTTCAGCCTTCTTTGCAGTCATCGGGCTATCCCTTCGATGCTCAATCGAGCCTCACTAACCACCATCACCCCAGGTCAGCAGATGTGCAACTGGCAAAGCGGGGACCTTCAATCGCCATGACTGCCCGCCGTCGAACCGTCTCGGCCAGGTGCCGGGATCGTGTACTGGAACCAGAGGGGCTGCCTGTCGAATCCGTGTCGAAGTCCGCCGCTGAGCACTGAGTTGCGATGAAGACACAGGTCAACAGGAGGAGAGGGTTCAACCCGCAAAGCGCTTCGAAACCCCCTGGGCGGTCCGACCGTCACATCGATGGCACGGGCGTCCCAACCCGGCTTGCTAGGCTGACGTTCCCGGCTCCTCCGTCCCCCAACTGGTACTCGAAGCGGGTGACGCCACGTCGCCGGCAGCCAGGCGTCCATCGTCCAGGGGGAGTTGGCCGTCGAACACGGTAGTGAACGCAGGGTTGGCGCTGACGGAGTCGCCGAGGTCCTTGAAGAGGCGCACGCGAATGGGCTCCGACTATGCTCTACCGCGGACGACGGCGACCGGGCAGTGCGCGTGGTGCAACAGCGCCTGGCTCACCGAACCCAGGAGCATCCCGGCAAAGCCGCCGCGCCCCCTGGCTCCGACGGCCATCAACTGGGCGCCGCTGCTCGCCTCGATCAGGACCTCGCGGGTTTCGCCGCTCAGAACTTCCTGTCTGACAGTGACGTCCGGGTACCTCTCCCGGCGACCGACGACTGCCTGGGCCACCAGACGCTCCGCGCTCTCCACGCCCGTACCGGCCGGCGCATAATCCGGCAGCCACGCATGCGCGGCGATGATCTCGGCTCCCCGTAATGCCGCCTCGGTGAAGGCGAATTCGATTGCATTCTCACCTTCGGGAGAGCCGTCGACAGCCAGCACGATCGGCCCAGCGTCATCCGGTTCCTCGCTGACCACGATCACCGGACACTGGCTGTGGGCGGCCAGGGAGACCGCAGTCGAACCCAGCAGCATGCCGACGAAGCCCCCGATGCCCCGGCGGCCGACGACCACGAGGTCCGCGTCTCGCGATTCGGCCACCAGCACCGGTACCGCACCGCCGGTCATCACGGTATCGGTGACCTCCATCTCCGGCGCGACGCTCCGAGCTAGCTCCGCGGAGTCGTGTACCAGGCGGTTGAACGGCGAGGGGTCCATCGGCGCATACATGGGCCCCACGGGCCAACTGAAAGCGTGCACCACACGAAGCGTCGCACGACGCCGCTGGGCTTCCCGGGCGGCCTGTACCACTGCCGCATCACTCGACGACGAGCCATCCACTCCTACGACGACCAGGCTGCCCACTGCTCCTCCATAGTCACATCAGACTTCGCTTCCCCATGAGCCGCTTCGGTCTCCAAAGCTTTACTGCCACCAGGCCTGCCGCCCGCCGGCCGGGCGACTGGCGACGATGACGCATTTCCACGACCGGAAATGCGAGGCGTGCTCCCCCGCCACTCACTTTGATCGAGCCACATGCCGGGTCTTCCATCAGTCGTATCAACGGCACGGACGTCCCAACCCGTCCGGCTTGCCCATCACAAGCTCCTGGAGCCGAACGTGTGAACGATCTCCCATCGTCCCGGCTCGAGTTGCTTCACTTCGCGCGTCGGATCGTCATGCAGCAGGTCACGCCTGCGCTCGCGCAGATCGACGCATGGATCGCGCAGCAGGAGTAACGAGAAGGGCCCCGCCGACGTGCCAAGGAAATGCGACCACCTCCACCACGGTGGCTGATCGAGTGCGGCTTACAGAAGACGAATCTTGTGGCAGTGCACGTGGGTGGCTGCTGGACGGTTCGCAAGAGCAGCAGATGCATTGGGGTATCGCAGGCTCAGGCGCTGGATGCGCTGCGTCAGCGGGCGCCGGCATGTACGTACTGCTGCCGGGACACTGTGTCGGGCTTCCTGGAGTCGGCCCGTGCCGGAAACCTCCCGACTGATCTGAGGGGACACCAGGCCGCACGGTGTCACGCCCAGCCTGAACCGGCAGCAGGACGACAGCCACCCGGAGCAGCCAAACGGGTACCGCACTGCGGTGTCCTCGTCGGCCTGCATCAGCTTCGCGATAACCGGCACCCGGTTCCCGCCGACCGAAGCCGGCAGCATCATCGCCCGCCGGAACCTCACCGAACCGGTACTCCCCCGCCGCACGATCTGCTGCAGCCTCTGCCCCTCCTGATCGGTCAACCGGTGCACACGGACAGGCTCAGCCCGCCACACCTCCAGCCATTGGATCGGATGCCTTCGCCGATCCAACCGCCGCGGCCACCAACCCGGCGAACCATCCCGGTCACAGCACTGGCGAACCCAGCTCATAGCGGAGGCCCAGGGGACGACGAGGATCAGTTGAGGTGAGTCAGCGAAGGCCGCTTGTGTAGGGAGGAGCGTCTTCCCGGGTGGCAAACGGCCGCGTCAGCAGAATTCTCCGGTTGCGCTGCGCACGGGCGTGATGATCTCGTCGGCGAGCCATCGCCCGATCTGTGAGGGATATGGACTCCGTAGGCTCAGCACGATGTGCGTCACGCCCGCGGCGATGAGGTCTGTGATGGCCTTGCGGTCGGCGGCCGGGTCGTCGTAGGAGACCATGTACTGGACGGAGCGGGTGATCCTCCGCGGATCACGGCCGATGGCCGCGCAGTGGTCGTCCAGAACGGCACTGCGCTCAGTGATGTAGTCCAGTGTGTTGTGCGGCGGTCCGGGGATGTTCCAGATGTCGGCGTGCTCGACGACCAGGCGAAGGGTTCGGTTTCCCCAGCCGCCGATCAGCAGGGGCGGGCCCGGCTGCTGGACGGGTTTCGGCTCGTTGCGGTTGCCGGTCAGGGCGTAGTACCGCCCGTGGAAATCGAACACGTCCCGCGTCCACATGCCACGGAGGATGGCGATGGTCTCCTCCAGGCGGGCGATGCCTTCGGCGGGCGGGACAAGGGTGAGGCCGTAGGCTGCGAACTCGGCGGCGGCGGGGTTCTCGCCGGCGATGCCGCCCGTGTCGGGTGGCTGCACGGTGCCGCCCACGCCGAGGCCCATGATCAGGCGGCCCCTGGAGATCACGTCGACTGTTGTGGCGATTTTGCCGAAGAACATCGTGCAGCTGACGCCGGCCGGACGGGAGCGCCTGCACGACGCCGAATTGGCCCGCGAGGAGATGGAACGCCGCTTCCTCGCCCCGCTCTCCAACGCAGACGCCAAGTTTTTGGTCCGCGCCCTGCAGTCCCTCGTCGGAGCCCCGATGAGAGCCGGCCAGGCGTCTGACTCGTAATGACGGACGGTGACGGTGGACCCCATCCGCAACCCCCCGCAGGCGCTGGTGGCTGTGCGGTCAGCCTCGGTCGCGGGCGTAGCGGTTCGCGTAGTAGCTCGCGTCGATGGCTGGGTTACGCAGCACCGCCCAGAAATGGTCGTCCGGCATGGGCGGTATCGGTGGGTTGCCGAGGTCGGCGAGCAGTTCGGCGCGCCAGTCGAAGCTCAGTCGGCTACGGGTGGTTGCGATCTTGTACAGCGCCTGATGCGGCGAGCCCCAAACCGCGTGCGCCATCGTTTCCGCCGCCCATCTGCGAAGGTCGTCCCGTTGCGCGCCGGCCTGGACGATCACGTGGCGCAGCCGCAGGCTCAGTGGGCTGAACTGGCCCCGCGGCGGTACAGCTTCGCCTCGCTCCAGCGCTTCCAGGGCCGTGCCGACTTCGGTGTACTTGGCCAGCCCGGTCTCGACGGCCAGCTTGCGCATCTGCTTCCGCGCAGCCTCGGCCACGCGCTCGCGAGGCAGTGTGGCGACCAGCGCGCCGAGCTCCTGGAGTCCCAACAGGTAGCCCACCATGAGAGGTTCCGCCGGGTCGCCGGGCAGAGCCAGCGGTGGTAGCTGCGCCTCCGGCCCGGGAAACGGGCCGTCCGGGCTGCCCCATTCAGGGCAGGCAGCACTTGGCGACTCCCAGATCAGCCGACCGTTGAACGCCACCGCGCGCGGGTTCTTGTCGCCTTCCAACTGGTCCGCCAACTTCGTCAAATAGGCGCCCAGCGAGTCGGCGCACCCGAAATCGGTCCCCGTCTCGTCGAAGAACCGTCCGATCGCACCGCGAGAGCCCCGCCCTGGGCGGCAGTCGATGCTGAGGCCGTCGGAAGTGACCCCGTAGGAACCGATCTTGAGGTACCCCTGGTGCCAGTAGTGCTCGCGCTCCTCCTCGTCCAGGTCGGCGGCGATGCCCCTCAGGCCTCTGGTCGCCTCGACGATCTCGCGCACGCCGAGCAGCCGGTCATGCGTGGTGAACTGGAACGCCTCCACGCCGCCCTGCGCCCCGTTGTGCCGGCGCAGAGACGCGACCAGGTCGGGAGGAAAAGTGAGGTCGAGTTCCGCCTCCGCCGCCCGGATCTCCTCGTCTGTCGCGGGCGGGCCGAGCGAGGCGAAGGTACGCGGGGCGTACTCACGCAGCCACCTGTCGATGCGATCCCACGAGGTCTGAACGAGGTCGGTAGTCATGCGGCTGACCCTAGAGGCGCGGACTGACAGAAGAGCGCGCCGAGCGTACATCGCTGCCCGTCGCCGCCGTCTTCCAGTGATGCGGCAGTGGCGGGCCGAGCACACGGTCGGCACCACTGACCGCTGGCTCGCCGGCCGGGCTCTCGATGTCTCCGAGGCATCCGACATCCACCTACTCACCGCCGTGGGCCGCGCGAAAGAGGCCCTGAGCCCGAGGGCCACGAGTGCAGCCCCCTTGCAACGAGCCTTCGGTTCCAGCGGCGACCTTCCCAACCCGCACTGCGGCGCAAGGAACTCCCGACTGATGCCCCGGCGGCTCACAAGGCCGCCCGGGCGCGCCGTTCTGGTACAGCTGGCAGCACGCTTCCGCTTGTGGCATGTCAGCGCGCCGCGCGATCGTCGCTGGGACACGACTCAACGGGTACGGCCCCTTCGCGGCCACTGCGGAGACCGACCCGCTGGCGTACTCCGCTCGCCAGAGCACACCACAGAGGCCGAGGGCCTACGGATACGTGTACGTATTCAGCGTGTTCACGGCGGCGGCCGGGTTGCCCAGGTCGTAGCGGTCGACGGCAAGGAAGTTGGGCTTCTTGCGGGCGGCCGGCTGGCAGAACCGCTGGGCACGGTCGGCGAGTTTGGTGTTGTCGGTCTGCGCCGTGGAGGCGATCGCCGCGTCCCGGAAGTGGTTCATGACGAACAGCGGGCGGAAGCCCGGCTCCGTGCGGGTCAGCGGGATGTTGGTGTTGGCGTCGTACCAGCGGCTGTAGCAGGACCAGTCGGAGGAGCCGATACCCGAGCCCATGGACCAGTAGTTCTCCACCGTCCAGTCCTTCTGGTACATGACGCCGAAGCTGTCACGGGTGAGGCCGGCGGACTCGTCCGAGGAGCGGCTGTGGTCGGTGAAGATCAGCAGCCTGTGGTTCGCGGCGATGAGGTCGGCCATCTTCGGCCAGCCGTTCTGTCGCACCCCGGTCTGGTCGGGCCAGTAGAGAACGTCCGACAGCCCGTTCACACGGGCCAGTTCACTGCGCAGGACGCCCGGGTCGACGTAGTCCTCGAGGAAGACGGTGATGAACTGATCCGGATGCGCCTTGAGGAAGTCGACGATCCGCTGGACGTCCACCCAGAGCGCGACCGGGCTGCTGACCAGGGTGCAGGTGTTGTGGCACAGGATCGCGCCGTCGGGGGTCTGGTGGATGTCGAGCATGAAACCGCGTACGCCGTCGGCGAGTTGCTGGTTGATGCCGCGCGTCTGGTTGGGCACCAGGTTCACGAAGGGCGGGGCGAAGCCGCCGTCGACCCCGTTGGCGTAGGCGTTGTGCGCGGTGAGGAACGTGACCTGGTCCAGGGTGCGCTGATCCGCGGGCGGCATGGGACTGGTCGGTGAGGTGGCCGGGGTGAGGTACCAGGCGGCGAGACCCCCCGAGGAGCCGATCGCCAACTGGGCGGGGTAGTTGGCGCCGGCGGCCTGGGCAGCCACGGTCAGGTAGCGATCTGATCCCGGGACTTTGAGTGCGTACTGGTCGCTGCCGCTGGCCGTGATGTCCCAAGCGGCGTCCGCGCTCGTGCACGAGACGGTGCGCGCCTGGTCGCCCGACCGGCCCAGGCAGCTGCCCGCGGTGTCGGCGCTTTCCAGCAGGTAGGAGGAGCCGCTCGTTCTCAGGTTCCACTGCTGGCGGTCCTCGTTGCCCTTGGGGTTGTGCTGCTCGACGGCTCCCCCATTGTCGGCCGCGTTGAGTCCGGTGACGGCGCTCTGGACGTAGTAGGCGCCACCGGAGGGAATCGCGGCGGCGGCGTGGGAGGGCGGAGCCACGACCGCGGCGACGAGCGCGGTGGTCACGGCGAGCAGGGCGTGGGGGGTTCGCATGAGGTGGCCCTTCGTGGTCGGCGATAGGCAGGTGCATGACATCAAGAGCGGTGGTCGGGAGTCGGCAGGCAAGGTTGCCGCTCGGTGAAACTCCGACGAGGTCGCGCACGGCCGCCCCCGGGCAAGGACACGCGAAGCAGGACCTGACACGCACGCGCCGGTGGGGGCGGCCCGGTGGGGGGTTGTGGAGGCACACTCAACCGTCCTGGTCTTTACCAGTCAAGAGTGTCAATCGGTCAACCAGCCCGAAACGTCGCTGAGTTGGCCCCGGTCGTGGGCACGGCACGCGGCCGACCTCCGCGCCGGACCTGGCCGCGGCAGACGAACGGCCAATCGGACCTGGACGTGGCCGACCCCCACGCCGAACCAGACCGAGATGACCGGAACAACAGAGGTCGGAAGGCCCCACCACTCGCCCCCGTGCCGTCAGCCCCCGCTGCCCTCCGCCGACTCCCGTCGCCGCTGCTCCAGGAAGGCCCGCTCCGCCGGGCTGTCCGTACGCGCAGCGGCCGCCTCGTAGGCCTGCACCGCCTCGGCGTCGCGGCCCAGGCGACGCAGCAGATCGGCGCGGACCGCATGGAACACGTAGTAGCCGGCGAGGTCCAGCGCGTCGACGAGTTCGAGGGCCTCCCCCGCGCCCCGGACCTCGGCCACGGCGACCGCACGGTTCAGGGCGACGACCGGGCTCGGGGTGAGCGCCGTCAACTGGTCGTACAGCCGCAGGATCTGACCCCAGTCGGTGGCGCCGGCCGTCGGCGCGTCGCTGTGTACGGCGTTGATCGCCGCCTGGATCTGGTACGGACCCGGACGGCCACGGCGCAGGCAGCGGCGGACGAGTCCCTGCCCCTCGTCGATCAGGGCGCGGTCCCAACGGGAGCGGTCCTGCTCGTGCAGCGGCACCAGTTCATCGCCGTCCCCCGTCCGGGCGGGCCGGCGCGCCTCGATGAGCAGCATGAGCGCGAGCAGGCCGGTGACCTCGGGTTCGTCGGGCATGAGGTCGTACAGGAGCCGGCCGAGACGTACGGCTTCGGCGCACAGGTCGTGGGAGCCGGTGTAGCCCTCGTTGAAGATCAGGTACACCACGGCCAGCACGCCGCCGAGCCGGTCGGGCAGGTCGGCGTCCCGGGGCACCCGGTACGGAATGCCCGCGTCGCGGATCTTGGCCTTGGCGCGGACCAGCCGCTGGGCCAGTGTGGGCTCCGGCACCAGGAAGGCGCGGGCGATCTGTGCCGTGGAGAGTCCACCGAGCAGCCGGAGCGTGAGCGCCACCCGCGCCTGGGGAGCCAGCGCGGGGTGGCAGCAGGTGAAGATCAGCCGGAGCCGGTCGTCTCGCACGGGTCCCTCCTCGGCCGGTGCGTCGGGGGCGTACAGCCGGGCTGCCTCGGCGTGGCGGGCCTCCCGGGAGGACTCGCGGCGCAGCCGGTCGACGGCGCGGTTGCGAGCGGTGGTGATGATCCAGCCCGCCGGGCTGGGCGGCACGCCGGACTCGGGCCACCTCTGAAGGGCCGTGGCGAAGGCGTCCTGCACCGCTTCCTCGGCGGCGTCGATGTCGCCGAGGAAGCGGACGAGGACGGAGACCGCGCGACCGTACTCGGCCCGGAAGACCGACTCGACGTCACTGGCGCCGGGCATCAGTCCTCGGCCGGATGCATGAACGGGCGCACTTCGATGGGGAGGGTGGTGGCCCGGGTCGCCCTGCGGCCCCACTCCAGGGCCGCGTCCAGATCGGGGGCCTTGATCAGGCAGAGGCCGCCGAGGTACTCCTTGCCCTCGGCGTAGGGCCCGTCGGTGATCAGTACGTCGCCGCCCTTCGGACGCAGGACGGTGGCCGTCTCCGGGCCGTGCAGTCCGCCGGCGAAGACCCAGGCCCCGGCCTCTCGCAGCTCCTCGTGGAAGGTCTCGACGTTGTGCATGATCTGCGCGAGCGCCTCGGCCGAGGGCGGCTCGCCCTCGCTCGGCTGGATCACGCTGAGCAGGTAGTACTTCATGGCGTCCTCCTTGGCGCCCGGGGTGTTCTCTCACCTCCTACACGAACGACGCGTCCCCGGATCGACACCTCACCCGACGACATCGGGAGAATCTTCTTCATGACCACCACGGCACACCCGCTCATCGCCCGCGCCCGGCAGCTCGCCGCGGAACTGCTGGCGCCGAACGCAGAGCGCGTCGACCAGGAGGGCGTGCCCCCGAGCCATGTCGAGGAGATCAAGCGTTCGGGGCTGCTCGGGCTGAACGCCCCCAAGGAGTACGGCGGCGCGGACGCTCCCACCCCGGTGGCCCGCCGGGTGGCGGAGATCCTGGCCGGGGCCTGCTGTTCCACATGGTTCGTGCAGACACAGCACCACACTCCGGTGACGACTTTGACGAAGAGCGAAGGGGCCGTACGGGAAAGGCTGTTGGGACCGCTGGCGCGCGGTGAGCTGATGTCCGGGGTGGCGTACGCCCATCTGCGCTCCTACCCGCGGACACCGGTACGGGTCGTGCGGCAGCGGAACGGCTGGCGGTTCGACGGGACCGTGCCCTGGTACACGGGCTGGGGTCTGAACGATGTGATGCTGCTCGCCGGCTGGACCGACACCGGCGAGGCGCTCTTCGCGTTCACCGAGGCGCGCGAACAGCCGGGACTGCGCGCCTCGGGGCCGATGCGGCTCGCCGCGCTCACCGCGGCGCGCACGGTGTCGCTCGAGCTGGACGGGCTGTGGCTGCCGGACGAGGCGACGGTCCTGCGGATACCGCACGAGCAGTGGCTCGCCGCCGATCGCGCGAGGACCATGAACGCCTCGCCCGCGGCGTTCGGCGTCGCCGAGGCGGCGCTTGGCCTGCTGGACGAGGACACCTCCGGACCTCTGCGGGCCCGCCTCGACGAGGTGCGGCGCCGCGCCTACACGCTGGCCGACCGCTCCGCCCCGGATGAGTACGACGAGGAGCGGCTGGCCCTCAGGATCCAGGCGTTCGAGGTGATGCAGGAGGCCACCACCGCGGCGGTGGTGGCCGGCGGCGGCCGTGCGCTGACCCTCACGAGCAAGGCCCAGCGATTGGCCCGCGAGGGGATGTTCCTCCTGGTACAGGGACAGACGGCGGAGTCCCGCCGGGCCCATCTCGGCGTCCTGGCCGGTAACGCCCGTTAAGCGCCCTACCGTCGGCCGGCCCCGGCGAACGCGCGAAACAGGGCGTGGCGGCGCTGCCTCGGCAGGGGCTGGCTGCCGCCCCGCACCGTCCGCTGTCCGGAACCGACCGCCGCCCCGCACCAACCGCAAACCCCGAACCGGCCGCCATCCCCTTCCGGCCACTGTCCCGAACCGGCCGCCGACCCGTTCCGGCCTCCGCCGGGCCGCGGACGCCGGCCGCCGACACCAAGCAGCCCCGAAGGCGTCCGCCCCTAGCTCGCGAACGTCACCTGGGAGGAGGAGGCGTCCGGCTTGTCGAGCGGATGCCGCCAAAGCCCCTGTGCGGCCAGCAGAGGCAGCACGCCCTCCCCGAACCAGTACGCCTCCTCCAGGTGCGGATACCCGGACAGTACGAACTCCTCGATGCCGATGGCCGCGTACTCCTTGATCCGTGTCGCGACCTCCTTGTGGCTGCCGACCAGCGCCGTGCCCGCCCCGCCGCGCACAAGGCCGATCCCGGCCCACAGGTTGGGGTGGATCTCCAGTCCGTTCCGGCCGTCGCCGTGCAGTGCGAGCATGCGCTGCTGGCCCTCGGACTCGCTGCGGGCCAGGCCGGCCTGCACCGACTCGACGGTCTCGGGATCGAAGCCGTCGAGGAGCCGGTTCGCCTCGGCCCAGGCCTGTTCGGAGGTGTCGCGGGTGATGACGTGCAGCCGGATGCCGAAGCGCAGGGTGCGACCCTGCCGGGTGGCGAGCGCCGTGATCCAGGCGATCTTCTCGGCGACCTGCCCGGGCGGCTCGCCCCAGGTGAGGTACACGTCGGCGTGCCGGGCCGCTATCTCTCCCGCGACCGGCGAGGAACCGCCGAAGTACACCTCGGGGACCGGGTCGGGCACCCGGGCCAGCTTCGCGTCCTCGACGCGCAGGTGCTCGCCGTCCAGGTCGACGGTCTTGGCGTCCCACAACTCCCTGACGATGCCGAGGAATTCGCCGGTACGGCGGTAACGGGCGTCCTTGTCCAGGAAGTCGCCGTACGCCCGCTGCTCATGGCTCTCGCCGCCCGTGACGACGTTCAGCAGC
This sequence comes from Streptomyces sp. NPDC001156, assembly GCF_053598275.1. Classification (NCBI taxonomy): domain Bacteria; kingdom Bacillati; phylum Actinomycetota; class Actinomycetes; order Kitasatosporales; family Streptomycetaceae; genus Streptomyces; species Streptomyces sp. NPDC001156. The sequence goes on from NZ_JBSFJX010000063.1 coordinate 29,546, forward strand.
AGCCGTCCGCCGGTCTGCCGCTGGTAGGTGGAGGCCATCTGCGCGGCGAGGGTGGGCGAGACGGACCCGGGCCGGAAGGCGACGAGGAACTTCAGGCGTTCCGTGTGCTGGCTGACCATCGCGGTGGTCAGCCACGCGTCCTCGCACCAGGCGCCGGTCGGGGTGAGGGCGCCGACGAAGCCGAGATCCTCGGCGGCGCGGGCGATCTGGCTCAGATAGCCGACCGTGGGCGGCCGGTCCCGTCCGGAGGCCGTCACCGGAGTGCCGTGACCGCCACCGACGACATCGCGGCTGTCGCCGTTGGTGGGAAGGAACCAGTGGAAGGTGAGGGACACGTCAGGTCTCCGATCTGGAACGTCCGTCAGAGCGGGCCGGGGCGCGGCTTCGTCCGTTCAGCACGTACCGGAGGTCGGGCTGGAACTCGCGGCGGGGAGCGTGGAGTGTGTGGGTGCGGGCGTCGCGCCGGTGGTGTGCAGGTTGAGAGAGTCACATGGGCGGTCCGGGCAGTCGTGGGGCTCAGCCGACCGCCGCGAGGAGCGGGGTGCGGTCGAGGACCGCCGAGAACTGGTCGACGACCTGGGTCAGTGCCTCGGTGGCGGCCGCCGCCACGGTGAGCGAGCCGTCCTCGTGCACCGTGAGGTCCTTGTCGAGGGTGAACCAGCCCTGCACTATGTGGCCCGCGCCCATGGAGTTGAGAACGGGACGCAGCGCGTAGTCGATGGCCAGGACGTGCGCGGTCGTGCCGCCGGTGGCCAGCGGCAGCACGGTCTTTCCAGCGAGCGCGTACTGCGGGAGGAGGTCGAGCAGCGCCTTGAGGACCCCGGAGTAGGACGCCTTGTAGACGGGGGTGCCGACGACGATGCCGTCGGCACGTGCGAACAGCTCGGTCGCCTCGACGATCGCCGGGTGGCGGAAGTCCGCGCCGAGGAGGGCCTCCGCCGGCAGGGTGCGCACGTCGAGCGGGATCACCTGGTGGCCCTGGGCGATCAGCCGCTGGTCCAGATGGCGCAGCAGACGGGCGGTGCGAGAGGAGGCGGAGGGACTGCCGGAGACGGACAGAACGATGGCCATGAGTCCTCTTTCGGGACGGAGCGGGCCTTCACCAAAGGCCCCGTGGGACGAGCGGTCGGGCGGGCACGGGGAGCGACTCGGGCTCGGACCCCATCCCCGGAAGCCGGAACTCCGGATCCCCGGCGAGGGCCGACACCCGCTTGCCGAAGTCCTCGATCTCCTAATGGAAATGCAGAAAGTCGAGGCCGAATTGAGGCGTGTCCCCATTGCATTGGAGCCGGGTCACTGAATTGGGGAGTGGAATGGGCACATCAACTGCCCTATGACAGAGGCGCCACGGGAACACGTCCGGGAGCGACCGGCGGACGTGTGAGGTGGAAAGCGGCGGACCGGAGGGGGATCAGGCCGCGGTGCGACAGGACGCGCTGGAGACGCGCGCGAGGTCGACGTGGCGTCGCCGCGTGAGGTCCAGTCGCTTCTTCATGCCGTCGATCGTGGCAGCCGCCCGCGCGAGCAGTCAAGAAAAACCCGGCCGGTCTCGTATCGCGGACCCGTGAACTTCACGAAGGTGTGACAGGGAAACCCTAGAACTCCCCCTGCGCGGGCCCGCATTGTGCGGCGGCGCGGATGGAACAACCGGAATTCGTCGCCGCGGTCACCGGGCTCGGCGCGTTGTGCCGCGCGGCCAGGGAACTGCGCCTGCCACAGCCCGCGTTGAGCGTGATCCGGGGGTCACGAAGGACCCTCACGAGATGTTGGTGTGGACGGCGCGGGAGCCGGGCGTGGCGCGCACCCGCCGCGAACCGCCGACGGGCACAGCGGCGCCCCGTCCCGTACGTCCGCCCGGTCAGTCGTCCTCGCCTGCCGGAATCACCACGAGGAACGCGTCCGACTTCAGGTCCATGACGACCTTCGCCGGCTCACCCTCGGCACGGCGCTTGGCCGCGTACTCCTCCGCCGGCCACGCCCCGCGCGGAGCTCCCGCAGAAAACCGCTCCAACACCTTCGCGCCCATAGCGGCAGACACCTCCGTCGTCGACTGTCGACTCGAACCGACACTTCTCCTGGAACCCGCCTGCCCCGACTCGACGCGGACATGCCGGGTCCAGTCGAGATCGGCCGGGCTCGCCCACGTCCCGAGCGGCGCCGGAACCGTCCCGCGCGCCCCGTCACGAAACCACCGACCCACGGCCAGGTGACCACGGAAGCCCCCGTCGGCGCATCCGAAGAGGGCCCAGAAGTGGAAGTGATCACTGGGGAGACAATGACACGGAGGAACGAGAGCTGATGAACGGCGACGACACCACACCGGGCCTGCGCTGCCTGGTCACGGGCGCCACGGGGTACATCGGCGGCCGGCTCGTCCCCGAGCTGCTCGCCGCGGGCCACCGGGTGCGCTGTCTGGCCCGCTCCCCGGAGAAGCTGCGGGACCATCCATGGGCGGGCGAGGTGGAGACGGCGACCGGGGACGTCACCCGGGCCGACTCGGTCGCCGACGCCATGCGCGGCATCGACATCGCGTACTACCTGGTGCACGCCCTGGGCAGCGGCCGCGGCTTCGAGGAGACCGACCGCGAGGCCGCACGGACCTTCGGACAGCAGGCCCGCGCCGCCGGCGTACGGCGCATCGTCTATCTCGGCGGCCTCACCCCGGCGGGTGTGCCGGACCGGGAGCTGTCCCCGCATCTGCGCTCGCGCACGGAGGTCGGCCGCATCCTGCTGGACTCGGGTGTGCCGACGACCGTGCTCCGGGCCGCCGTCATCCTCGGGTCCGGATCGGCCTCGTTCGAGATGCTGCGCTATCTGACCGAGCGCCTGCCCGTGATGGTCACCCCGAGCTGGGTGCACACCCGCATCCAGCCCATCGCGGTGCGGGACGTGCTGCGCATCCTCGTCGGCAGCGCGCGTATGCCGGACGACGTCAACCGCTCCTTCGACATCGGCGGTCCCGAGGTACTGACGTACCGGGAGATGATGGTCAGGTACGCGGCGGTCGCGGGCCTTCCGCCTCGGGTCATCGTCCCCGTCCCGGTCCTGACCCCTCGCCTGTCCAGTCTCTGGGTCGGTCTGGTGACCCCCGTGCCCGCGTCCATCGCCCGGCCGCTCACCGAGTCGCTGCGCCACGAGGTCGTCTGCCGCGAGAACGACATCACGCGGTACGTGCCCGAACCCCTCGGCCACCCGATCGGGTTCGACGAAGCGGTCGGTCTCGCCCTGCAGCGGGTTCGGGACGCCCAGGTCACCACCCGCTGGTCGTCCGCCTCGCTGCCGGGGGCCCCCAGCGATCCGCTGCCCACCGACCCCCAGTGGGCGGGCGGCAGCCTTTACACGGACCGGCGTGAGCTGGGGGTCGACGCCTCGCCCGAGGCGCTGTGGCGCGTCATCGAGGGCATCGGCGGCGACAACGGGTGGTACTCGTTTCCCCTCGCGTGGGCGGCGCGTGGATGGCTCGACCGGCTGGCCGGCGGGGTCGGCCTGCGCCGTGGACGACGCGACGCCCAGCGACTGCGGGTGGGCGACTCGCTGGACTTCTGGCGGGTCGAGGAGATCGAACCGGGGCGGCTGCTGCGCCTGCGCGCCGAGATGCGGCTGCCGGGACTCGCCTGGCTGGAGATGTGCACCGGCCGGGACGACTGCGGGCGCACCCGCTACCGCCAGCGCGCGCTGTTCCATCCGCACGGGCTACTCGGTCACGCCTACTGGTGGGGAGTCTCCCCCTTCCATGCCGTCGTGTTCGGTGGCATGGCCCGCAACATCGCCAAGGCCGCGGCGAGGGCCCCGCTCACCAGGGAGGCGGAACACCCACCTGCCCGCTGACCGCGCATCCGCCCGGCCTGCCCGGCGCGAAGCAGCTCACGGCCCACCCACCCGGCGTCCCGGAGTCCGTCCCATGAACGTATCGGTCGTCCTGTTCACCGCAGACCTGCGTCTGCACGACCACCCGCCGCTGTGCGCCGCACTCGAGGGCCCCCGCCAGGTGGTGCCTCTGTTCGTCCGCGACGCGGCCGTCGATGCGGCGGGATTCACCGCCCCGAACCGGCTGGCGTTCCTCGCCGACTGCCTGGGGGACCTCGACGCCGGTCTGCGCGCGCGGGGCGGCCGTCTCGTCGTCCGATCCGGGGACGTCGTGGAGGAGGTGTGCCGGGTGGCGGCCGAGGCGGACGCCGACGAGGTGCACATGGCGGCCGATGTCAGCGCCTATGCGCACCGGCGCGAGACGCGGCTGCGCCGGGCACTGGAGGGCGAGGGACGCCGACTGCATGTGCACGAGACCGTGACGACGGCCGTTCCGCCCGGAGGGGTGACCCCGGCCTCCTCCGACCACTTCGCCGTCTTCACACCGTACTTCCGTCAGTGGTCGGCGCAGCGGCTGCGCGACTCTCTCGGCGCACCGCGCACCGTGCGGGTGCCGGACACCGTCGCGTCCGGGGAACTCCCCACGCGCCGAGGACTCCCGGACCTCTCGGAAGGGCTCGCGTCCGGCGGCGAGACCGAGGGCAGGAAGCGGCTCGCGGCCTGGTTGCGCGCCGGTGTCGCCGACTACGCGGACCGCCATGACGACCTGGCGGGCGACGACACCTCCCGCCTCTCGCCCCATCTGCACTTCGGCACCCTCTCCCCCGTGGAGGTCGTCCACCGGGCACGCCGGGCGGGCGGCCCGGGTGCCGATGCCTTCGTACGGCAGCTCGCGTGGCGGGACTTCCACCGTCAGGTCCTTGCGGTCCGGCCCGACGCCGCCACCACCGACTACCGCACCCAGCACGACCGCTGGCGCTCCGAGCGCACGGCACGGGAGGACATCGAGGCGTGGCGCGAGGGGCGTACGGGCTATCCGGTGGTCGACGCGGCGATGCGCCAACTGCGGCACGAGGGCTGGATGCACAACCGCGCCCGGCTGCTCACCGCCAGCTTCCTTGCGAAGACCCTGTACGTGGACTGGCGGGTGGGCGCCGAGCACTTCCTCCGGCTGCTGGTCGACGGCGACCTCGCCAACAACCAGCTGAACTGGCAGTGGATGGCCGGAACCGGCACCGACACCAGACCGAACCGAGTACTCAACCCCGTCGCGCAGGGCAAGCGTCACGACTCCGACGGCGCGTACGTACGCCGCTGGGTACCGGAACTCGCGGGGCTTGCGGCGCCCGCGGTGCACGAGCCGTGGAAGCTGCGCGGCACGGAGCGCGCCGAGTACGACGCGTACCCGGATCCGATCGTGGACCTCTCCGAAGGTCTCGCCCGCTTCCGGCAGGCGCGCGGACGGGACTGAGGAGCCGTCTCGCCTCTACGGCCGCACCGGCTCGGACCCCGGTTCGCGTCTGGGCGCCGGCGGACCCGAGCGGACGCACTCAGCCGGCGTGCGATCCGTGCACGGCGTGCTGGACCAGCCGCCCCACGCGGAAAAGCCGCGCGGTGACGCACGCCCTGACGTCACGGCGACGGCCCGGAGACGACGCGGGCGGGCTCACCGGCCCCGCTCAGCTCACGGCCGGCTCGGTCCCGTACCCGGCGGCCAGTGTGGCCAGCGCGTCGCGCAGACCGGCCGGCCGGAGCAGCCCGTGCGTCGCGCGTCCCGCCCAGCCGGGTCCGCCCAGCATGACCACCGGCTGCCGGCGCGCCCCGCGCACACCCCACTCCGTGGCGGCCACATGCCGGGCCAGCGGCACGCTCGCCGTCGATCGCGCCTGCGCCCACAGCACCACGACCGCGGGGCCGAGTCGCCGTACCGCCGCGGTGAGCGCCTCGGCCGGCACCGCGCCACCGAACATGCGGGTGGCCAGGCGCAGTTCGCTCAGCCCCGCGTTGAGCGCCTCCAGCGCGAGGGTGTGTTCCTCACCGGGAACGCAGGCCAGCAGCACCGGCCCCGCGCCGGCGGCGTCGGCCGCCGCGGCCGACCGGGTGCAGCGCCTGAGCGTGGTGGAGACGTGCCACGACAACAGGTGCTCGACCTCGACGTAACGGTCCACGGAGGACGCCCACTTGCGTCCGACGGCGTGCAGGGTCGGCACCATGACCTCCTCCCAGGCGACGGTGAGGCCGTGTTGCTCGACGGCCGAGGCGAGTTGCTCCTCGACGGCCGCCGCGTCCAGCCGTACCGCGGCCCGGGCGAGGCCTCGGCACTCCTGACGCACGTCCCCGAGGGGCAGGGTGCCCGCCGCCCGCGACCGGGTTTCCGGCTCGGGTGGCGGTACCGGCGCGGCAGGCGGTGCGGAGCCCGCTCCTTCCTTCGCGATCCGCGCCGCCTCGGCGGGCGGGACGCCGACGGAGGTGAGCCGGCACATGGTCTCCAGCAACGCCACGTCCTGGGGAGTCCAGCGGCGGTGCCGTCCGTCGGGCCGGACCGCGGGCCCGAGCCCGTATCTGCGGTCCCAGGACCGCAGCGTGGTGGGCGACACGCCCAGGCGGCGGGCGAGCGCGCCCGTCGTCAGTCCAGGATCCGACCGCTCGTGGGCCGGTCGAGGTCGCTCACCGCCGCTCGGGACGGCTCCGGGCTTGTCCACCGCACGACTATACGACGCAGAATCGATGCAAGTTGTGGGCAATCCCGTCCACCGCGGACGATGGCGACACACCGGGACGGGTCGGCCCGTCCCGGTGACAGGCCCACTCCGGACCGCACACCGCGATCCGGCCGCCCCGCGGGCGAGCGGGACGGTCGCCGCCCGACGCGAGGAGCCGTCGTCATGCCCGTTCACCAGCACTCCGGCGACGACTGCGGTGTTCAGGGGGGCGCGGGCGTCCTTGTCCGTCCTCATGGGCACACCGCTCCCCCGGCGGTGCGCACGGAGGGGTCCTGGCGGGATCGGGTCCCCGGTTCGCTGGCGGACGAGGAGTTGGCCGAGGGCCTGGTGGCGGGTGACGAGGCCTGTCTGACCGAGACCTATCTGCGCTGGTCGGCCTTGGTGCACACATTGGCGTGGCGTTCGCTCGGGGACGCGAAGGAGGCCGAGGACGTCACCCAGCTGGTCTTTCTCGGCGTGTGGCGCGGGCGGGGCGGCTACCGGCCCGATCGCGGCGCGCTGCCGGGCTGGATCGTGGGCATCGCCCGGCGCAAGATCGCCGACGCGCTGTCGGCCCGAGCGCGCCGCAGCGACCTGGTCGCCTCGGCGGGGTCGCGCCTGAACCCGGCCGACCAATCCGCTGCGCAGCCGGAGTCCGTCCTCGACCGCGTGGTGGTGGGGCGGGCGCTGTCCCGGCTTCCCGCGGCCCAGCAGCGGGTACTGCGTCTGGCCTTCTACGAGGACCTGACCCAGACGCAGATCGCCGCACGGACCGGCTGGCCCCTCGGCACGGTCAAGAGCCACGCCCGGCGCGGGCTGCACCAGTTGCGCCGCTGTCTGCAACAGCAGGACGGCATCTGACAGGGCATCGCGATCGGCTCTCCGATGAGATATTCGATGCGAGAACAATGCACTTCGCGTTCGGCGGGGTCGCCCCTTTCCTGCGCCCGGGTGATGCAGTGGCCTTTCGTCCGCGACTGCGGGAAGGCGGTGAGAGACGGGTCCGCCGCTCGGGACCACGCGACGACCGGACGGCGGCGCGGACGGCCGCGCGCGACGCGGCACGGACGGAAGGACGGCCGTGGACGGACACGCGTCGCTGTCTCACCGGAGGCGATCATGGCTACGGCGGGTCGGCGCCCACTCCGGAGCGGGCGTGCGGCCGGGTGCCGCACGCGCGGCAGCCCGGCTCCGCCGCTCGGGGCCGGTGCTGTGGGAGGCGTTGCGGCGCACCCCGGTGGCGATGTGGCGGGACGATGTGTCGGACTGGGCCGCGGCCCTGACGTACTACGCGATCCTCGCCCTGCTGCCCACACTCCTCATGACGCTCTCACTGATCGGCGCGATCAGCCCGCACCTCAACGACGCGCTGACCGCCCGCGTCACGACATGGGCGCCGGCCGAGGCGGGCTCAGCCCTGCACAGCACGCTGCTCCGGCTCGCCGGGGAGCGGTCGGCCGCGGTCACGGTGGCCGTGGGCGGCGGGGCGAGCGCACTGTGGTCGGCCTCCAGCTATCTGGCGGTCTTCCGCCGGGCCCTGCACGACCGGCACGGCGTCGCCGACACCCGGCCCGCCCTGCGCAAGGCGCACCGCATCCTGCTCACCGCCGTCACACTGCTGGCGCTGTTGTTCTGCAGTGCGCTGCTGCTGGTTCTCGGCGGCCCCATGGTGCGGGACCTGGGCCGGTGGGCGGGGCTGGGCGAGGCGGGGACGGCCGTGTGGGCGCTGATGCGCTGGCCCGCACTGGTGGCCGTGGTGGCGCTCCTGGTGCTCGTCCTCTTCCGGACCGGACCCCCCGAGGCGCGCGCGTTGCGCCATGCGCTGCCGGGCGGAGTGCTCGCCGCGGCGCTGTGGCTGGCCGCATCCTTCTGCTTCACCGCGTACGCCGCCGGACTCGGCACCTACAGCAGGCTCTACGGGTCCCTCGCGGGGGTGGTGGTGTTCCTCGTGTGGCTGTGGATGTCCCATCTGTCCCTGCTGGCGGGCGCCCAGTTCACCGCCGAACTGGCCCGTGGGGCGTCGTCCCGGGCCGGGAACACTCCGGGGCGCTACACATAAGGAAAAAATAAGCGCAGAATGCCTTTATGTGGCGCTTACCGCGCATCGCACCAGAAGCGGTCAGGCTGCGGAGCCGAAGGAGACGAGTCATGGCTGACGTCTCGCACAGCAGAGGTGACATCAGCGCCCATCCTGATGTCCATGAGATGCGGGCCCGCTATGCCCGCATGCTCGGTTCTCGCGATGTGGCGCTCGTGGACGGGCCGGTGTTCCTCCTCGGTCTGTACTGCGCCGCGTCCCCGTGGATACTCCACTACACGAAGAGCCAGCCGGCGATCGCTACGCACAACCTCATCATGGGCATCGCGTTCGGGCTGCTGGCCCTCGGATTCACCATCGTGCCGGAGAGGATGTACGGCCTGAGCTGGGCCATGTGCGCGATGGGCGCATGGATGATCATCTCGCCGTGGATCGTCGGCGCCGCCCCGGACACTGGAGTCGTGGTCAACAGCATCGTCATCGGCGCCCTCGGCGTGGTCCTCGGCACGCTCTGCGCGGGGGCGGCGGTGAGGAGCAACCCGCCCGCATAGCCTCCGCGACGCCCCCGGTCGCCAGGTACGGCGAGCACGGAAGGAGACCGGTGGCCGGTCCGCTGCGGACCGGCCGCGCTGTACCCGGACAAGCCCCGCCACGCGTGCGTCAGCGGTTCGGCACGAGCCACGGTTCCTGCGGCAGCGGACTGCCCGTCTCGAGCAGCGACTTCAGGTTGGACAGCACGGCCGCCCAGCCTCCGGCGGCGTCCGCGCGCGCCGTCTCGTCCGCCAGGTCTTCATGGGTGACGGTCAGTTTGACGATGTCGGCGTGCGGCTGGACGTCGAAGGTGACCTTGGAGCATGTGTCCTTGCGCCCTTCGTCCTCAGGCGCGCTCCAGGTGGTGACGAGGCGGGTGGGCCGTTCGCTCTCGATCACCTCTCCGACCACGTCGGCGATGCCCGATCCGTCCGTGCGGACGTGCTCCCAGCGGGAGCCGGGCTTCCAGTCGGAGACATTGCTGTGACCCCAGTACGCGGCGGTGAGGCCGGGGTCGGTGAGCGCGTCCCAGACGGCCTCGGGTGTGCTCTCGATATAGATCACGTACACGAACGTGGGCTTGTCGGCCATGGCTTCCTCGGCTTTTCGCTTCAGGGTGCTCAGCGCGCGCAGACGCGGGCGCTCGAACTTGTCGATCCAGCGCTCCTGGATCTCGTGCAGCGGCACCGGATTGAGGTAGTGCAACTTCTCCCGTCCACGCCGCACGGTGCTGACCAGGTTGGCTGCCTCCAGCACGGCCAGGTGCTGGGTGACGGACTGACGCGTCATGTCGATGTGTGCGCACAGCTCGCCGAGCGTCTGCCCGCCGCGCTCGTGCAGCCGGTCCAGCAGCCGCCGGCGCGTGGCGTCGGCCAGCGCCTTGAAGACCTGATCCATCACGGAGTCGCTCTCTGCTCGCACACTCAACGTTATGCAGGCAAATACTTGCCTGTCAAGGAGAGCGCCCGCCCGCACACTGGCCCGGTGAGCCGAACCGTCAGTGCGTGGGTGACCGCGGGTGAGGACGTCCTGGGCGTCGTCGGACCCTTTCCCGTGGAGGTGCCGTGGTGGCAGGAGGTCGAGCCGGTCATCGGCCGCCTCGAGGGGATGCTGGGTGTGCAGGTGCTCGTGCTGCGGCTGCTGACGGTGGACGGAGGTGAGGGAGGGCGGGACGGTCACGCGACGTACCACGTCGAGGCGTCGCGACGTCCGGCCCCCGGACTGCTGGAATCCCGTCCCCTCGACGGGGGTCCGCTGACGCGGGACGACGCGCTCCGCGCCCCGTGGGCCCGCGCCGAGGGCCTGCGGGAACTCATCGACTGGGCAGGCCGCACCCTGGAGGCGGCGGGCCGTCCCGTCACCGGACGTGTCGAACAGCGGCGGACCTGGAACCTGGCCGGCCTGTTCCGGTTGCCCACCGCGAGCGGACCGGTCTGGCTCAAGGCGACCCCGCACTTCGCGGCGGACGAGGCGGCCACCATGCGCGCGTTCGCCCGTGTGGATCCCGGACTGGTGCCGATCGTGCTCGGCGGGGGCGAGCAGCGGATCCTCATGGAGCACATACCCGGCGAGGACTGCTATGGCGCTTCATCCGCGACGGCGGCGGCGGTGATGGAGCGGTTCGTCGCGGCACAGGCATCCCTCGCGTCGAACCGGCCCGCCGGTCTGCGGGACTGGAGTACCGCGGTGCTCCCGGACCGGGTGGAGGCCTTGCTCGACGGCCCGGCCGCGGCCGAGCTGACCTCTCAGGAGCTGGCGACGGTAAGGGGGTTGGCGGGCGGCTGGCGGCATCTCGCCGAGTGCGGGCTGCCCGACACGGTGGTGCACGGCGATTTCCACCCGGGCAACTGGCGCAGTGACGGCCGCCGTCCGGTCGTCCTGGACTTCGCGGACGCCCACTGGGGCAACCCGGTGGTGGACGGCCTGCGCGCCCATGACTTCCTCCCCGAGCCCGCCCGGGCCACGGCGGCCCGCGCCTGGGCCGAGGCCTGGAAGGCCCACGCCCCCGGAAGCGACCCGGTCCGGGCCCTGCGGCTCGCCGAGCCGCTCGCCCAGCTCATGTACGCCGTGCGCTACCAGGAGTTCCTCGACGGCATCGAGATGTCGGAGCGGCCGTACCACGAGGGGGACCCGGCTTCGGCGCTCCGCAGCGCGGCGCGGCGCGCGACACACCCGAGCCCGTCCCTCACGGACCTTCGCCTCGGGCAGCCCGGGGCCGGGACGTCCGGGGAGTTCCGCTAGCCCACTCCGGTCGAAGCGCGCCGTGACGACGCCTCCGGGCCCGCACCGGCGTCTCCTGCGCCGCCGCGGCACCCGATCGCCAGGGCGTGCTGAGGGGCCGCCAGGCGGGCCCATGCCCGATACGGGCGAACGGTCGTGAGAACCGGCATGCGTCGTGCGGGTGGCCGGCCCCACACCCCCGGCGGGCCGGCCACCGACGGGCGCCGCGGGCGCCCGCCCCTCTGTCACGGCTCTGCGCTCAGGCTCCGGCCGGTTCCGGCGCCGGAGCGTCGAGGTACTCCTCCGCGATCTCCTTCGGGCCGAACGGCCAGACCTTCTCCAGACGGGCCCAGATCACGAACGCCACGCAGCCGAGCGCCAACCAGGCCAGCGACCACTCGATCGGGTGGCGGCCCGGGGAGTTCTTGTCCGCGTAGCCGTAGATGACCAGCCAGCCCACGAGGGCCACGATGCTCGGCACGGGGTACAGCCACATCCGGTACGGCCGCCGCAGCGTCGGCTGCCGCTTGCGCAGGACCGTCAGGCCCACGATCTGTGCCAGCGCCTGGACCAGCACCATCACCGTGGTGAGCAGCTGGATCAGGGTCGCCAGGTCGGTGTGACGGCCGATCAGGAAGCCGATGGCCGTGATCACACCCATGGTGGCCAGGCCCAGCGTCGGGAAACGGTGCTTCGGGTGCAGCTTGCCGTACGGGCGGAAGAAGACGCGTTCGCGGGCGGCGTCGTAGGGAACCCGGGAGCCGCCGAGCAGCCCAGTGAACACCGAGGCGAAAGCGGTGATGAGGATCAGGACGGTAACGGTGTCCGCCGCGCCCTTGCCCCAAGTCTTCTCCAGCACCGCCGATGCCACCGACGTGGACGCGATGTCGTTCGGGTCGGTCATACGGTGCCAGTCGATGACACCGAGCGTGCCGATCTGCAGGAGCAGGTAGATCGCCATGATGCCGAGGATCGAGAAGACGATCGACCGCGGGAGGGTACGGCCCGGGTCCTTGATCTCGGCGCCCATGTACGCGGTGGTGTTGTAGCCCAGGTAGTCGTAGATGCCGATGGTCAGACCCGCCGCGAAGCCGATCCAGAAGTGGTTGCTCGCCAGGTCGAAGGCGTGCGCCGGGTAGGTGAAGGCCAGGTGCGGGCTGAAGTCCGAGGCCGCCGCGACGATCACCAGCAGCACCGAGGCGATCATCACGGCCCACATCACCGCCGTGATGCGGGCGATGTTCTCGATGCCCCGCCACAGCAGAAGGATCACCAGGACGATGACGCCGAGCCCGATCAGGTCACCGGCGGTCTTGTTGAGGTCCGGGGCCAGGTAACCGAGGTACTGGACGAAGCCCACCACACCGGTGGACATGATCAGGGGGATGAAGAGCATCGCCGTCCATACGAACAGGAACGGCATCAGACGTCCCGAGCGGTACTGGAACGCCTGGCGCAGATAGACGTAACTGCCGCCGGAACCGGGCATGGCCGCGCCCAGTTCGGCCCAGACGAGCCCGTCGGCGAGCGCCAGCAGCGCGCCCGCGATGAAGCCGATGACCGCCTGGGGGCCGCCGAACGCGGCGACCATCAGCGGGATGGTGACGAACGGCCCGATGCCGCACATCTGGCTCATGTTGATGGCGGTGGCCTGGAACAGGCCGACTCGGCGGACGAAACCGCCGTTGGGCGGCGGATTGGCGGACACGGGACCTCCTGAAGCGGGACGCGGGGAGATGTACGGACTGTGTGCCGGCGTCGAGCGGCGGCAGACGGATCAAGGGCGGCGGGTATCCGGCCGGCGCTGGGCTCCCCTTGGCTCGCCCGGCGAGGCTGACTGGGCGATAAAGTTAAGGAGCCTTACTAGACGCGTCAAGAGCGCGTCAGGAATACGTGAGAATGGTGCGATGCCCGCGCGACAACCCGCAGATCAGCCGGAACAGACCTGGAGCCGCCAGCGGCTGCGCAGCACCAACGAGCGGCTGCTCCTGGACCGGCTGCGCGCGGCGGGCAGCGCCTCGCGAGCCCAACTCGCCCGGGAGACGGGCCTGTCGAAGCCGACGGTCTCCAGCGCGCTCGCGGCCCTGGCGGACGCCGGCCTGGTCCGCGAGGTGGGCACGCACACGCCCGAGCGCGGTCGGATGGCGGTCCTGTACGCCCCGGACCCGGCCGCGGGGTACGCGCTCGGCATCGACATCGGACGCGGCTGGCTGCGAGTTGCGGTGGCCAACCTCGACGGCGAGGTGGTCGCCCGGTCCGATGTGCGCAATCGGGCCCGCACTTCGGGAGCCATGGCCGAACTGGTCGTCGACACCGCCCGGCAGGTGGTCGCGGGCTCGGGGGCCGGGCGTGGCGAGGTGGCGCACGCGGTGGTGGGCACTCCCGGCGTGTACGACGAGGAGCGGCGCCGGGTGCGCTACGCGATGCACCTGCCCGGCTGGGGCCGGGCCGGGCTGTTCGACCGGATGCGCGAGGAGCTGGGCATCCCGCTGGAGGTGCACAACGACGCCAATCTGGCCGCGCTCGGCGAGTACACGTACGGCGTCGGCGCGGGCAGCCGGCTGTTCGCGTACATCCTGATCGGCACCGGGCTCGGCATGGGCGTGGTCAGCGAGGGACGGCTGTTCACAGGCGCACACGGCGGGGCCGGGGAGATCGGTTTCCTGCCGTGGCCGGGGCGGCAGAAGCCGGAGACGCTGGAGGACGCGGTGTCGGGTGTGGCCGTTGTCGAGTCGGCGCGGGCGTTCGGCATGACGGGCCAGCTCACGGCGAAGGACGTGTTCGAGGCGGCCCGGAAGGAGCATCCCGCCGCGATCAGTGCGGTGCGGTTGGAGGGCGAGCGGATCGCGCACACGGTGGCGGCCGCGGCGGCCGTGCTCGACCCCGACCTCGTGGTGCTCGGCGGCGGGCTGGGCCACAGCGTCGACCTGCTGCTGCGCCCCGTACGGGAGACGCTGCGCGCACTCACTCCACTGCGCCCGAAGATCGCACCGAGCCGGCTGGGCGAGGACGCGGTGCTGCTGGGCGCGCTCGCGACGGCGCTCGGGACGGCGCGGGACGTGGTCTTCGAACGCCGCTCGGCCTCTTGAACGGTCCGACCGGAAGCCACGGCGTTTGACGCAACTGCGGCCGCGCTCCAGCTTGTTCGCGGCTAGTAAAGTTTGCTTACTTTCACCCTGCGGGGCGCCACCAACGGAACGGCCCCCCTCCTCGGCATCACCCGCAAGGGGTGGGCCCGTTCACCGGGCCCACCCGTCGAGGCGTCAGCTCACATTGAGCGCCGTGTCGTCGACGACGAACGACGTCTGAAGGGTGGAACCCTCCGTGCCGGTGAACTTGAGCGTGATGGTCTGCCCGGCGTAGCTCGCCAGGTTGAAGCTGCGCTGGGTGTAGCCGCTCGCGGCGTTGAGGTTGGAGTACGTCGCAAGGGTGCCCAGCACGGTCCCGGAACTGTTCAGGACCTGGACCTTGAGCGTGTCGTACGCGGTGCTGGTGGTGGTCTCCGCCGTGTCGATGTGGAGGTAGAAGCTCAGGGTGGCGGAGGTGCAGCCGGAGGGGATGGCGACCGACTGGGACAGGGTGTCGGTGTGCGCGGAGCCGTAGCCGTTCAGCCAGGCGTAGTACGACCCCGTACGGGGCGACTCACCGGTGTCGTTGGTGATGACGCCGCTGCTGGCGCTCCAAGTGGAGGCGCCGGACTCGAAGCCGTTGTTGCCGAGGAGCTGAGCGGCGGTGCAGGTGGAACCACCGCCCCCACCGCCCCCGCTGCTGCCGCTCGCGCCGGAGAGCCATTCGGTGGCGTTGAGGGCGAGGGCCGCGTTGGTGGCGCCGGAGTCGTTCCAGCCGTCGTACAGCGTGTTGCCGGACTGCCCGGTGCCGTCGTCGATGGGCGAGCTGTCGCCCCAGAACGCGACGCGGCCGCTGCCGAAGGTGCTGGTCAGGAAGAAGGCTCCGGTGTTGCCTGAGTAACCGCTGCGGTAGACCAGGCCCTTGACGGAGGAGTTGTCCGACGGCTTGAGGGTGGCGGTGGTGCCGTTGGCGATGAGGCTCTTGGTCACCGTGCCGAACGAGCCGTGCAGGACGGGATCGGTGGCGGAGCTGATGGCGGCCGGGTAGTCGGAGGTGATGTTCAGCGAGTCGATCGAGAAGCCGAACGGGTCCGTGGAGTCGACGCTGTTGTTGGTCATCAGGTCGTTCAGGATCTTGAGCGCGTCGTTGCCGTCGTTGTTGCGGTCGGCTCCGGTGTGATCGGAGATCATGAACAGGCCGCCGCCGTTCTTGACGAAGTTCATGATGGCCGTCTTCTCGGCCGTCGTGAACAGCGTGTTCGGCTCCGGCAGGACCAGCGTGTCGAACTTCGACAGATCGGTGGCGGACGAGCCCCCGTAGCTCAGGCTGGAGCCCGAAGGCAGCGTCTTGAGGCTGTAGTTGCCCGTCTTCTGCAGGGCGACGCCCCAGGAGGAGAGAGCACCGGTCCAGTCCGTCTCGGCGGACGGCGTGGAGTCCTGGCCGAGGGGGTCGGGCTGGCTGGTGGAGATGATCCAGTCGGCGTTGCCGGCGGTCTCCGCGTGCGCGTTGTCGAACAGGACGCGGTGGGGGGTGGCCGCGTGGGCGGGCGTGGCACCGGTGGCCGCCTGGACGGCGGCGCCCGTGGCGAGCAGCCCGAACACGGCGAGCGCCGTGGTGAGTCTGTGACGTGACTTGGTGAGTCCGAGCATCCGGCGGACCTCCGTGTGGGGAGTCGGGGAAGGAGCGTGCGGGTGCCGTCCGTCTTCGCGCGGAGAACCGCGTCATCGCTGTCTGCGCGCGTAGATCTCTCTTTCTACGCCGCCCGCGCGACGGACTGTTGAACGGTACATGGCAGAACGAGGGCGGAACAGCGGAGCGCCCCTACGGCAGGCCGAGGATTGACCCGGCGTTGACCGGAGGTTGAAACGGAACGGACTGTTGCCGCGCGTCCCGGGCAGACGAAGTACTGCAGAGGCCTTCACACCAAGGGGCGAAGATGGAGATTTCGAGCATCATCGGTGCACTCGTCATCGGGCTCATCATCGGTATCCTCGGACGGCTCGTCGTGCCCGGACGGCAGCGCATCGGCATCCTGTGGACCATCCTCGTCGGCATCGTGGCGGCCTTCATAGGATCTGGGATAGCCGCCGCCATGGGAGTGGCCGACACCAAGGGCGTCGACTGGATCGAGTGGCTCATTCAGATAGGCCTGGCGGCGCTGGGCGTCGCGGCTCTCGACCGGGCACAGGCGCACCGCTGACCACGCTGCGCGCTCGTACCGGATCCCGGTGCCGTGGGTAAGCCGTGGCGGCTGGTTGCTACCGGCCTCGGAGCCCCGCACCCCCGCCACGGACTCCCGCCACGGACTCCCGCCGGGCATCGCGGCTCTGGGCACCGCGACTGCGGACCGGGCGGGGGCGCACCACGGCGCACGGTCCCGGCGGACGCCAACGCGCCGTTCACCAAATGCCTCCGAGGACGCCCCGGCCTTCAGGCCGGGGAGGAATCGGACCCCTGCGGAGCAGGGCAGGAAACGGGGTTTCGCCCCCAGG
>NZ_JBSFJX010000064.1:0-45791 GCF_053598275.1 Streptomyces sp. NPDC001156
CCAAATTACCCCCCACAACAGCCAAAACCCCTTCTTTAATCTTGTTAGTGGAGTACAGCGGGGTGCTCTACCTAACGGCGGGCCCCCACACGCGGGCGGCCCCCGGCCTTGGCATCCGACCCGTCGTAGCGGCGGGCGGTGAGCTGTGCGCCGCCCCGGCGCTCGTGGAGCGCCCCGCCCAGCGTTTCGGACGCCGGGCTCATCACGCCGCCTTCGCTTCCGTCGTCCCCGGGATCGCTCCCCGGGAACGCAGCCGGGCGATCTCGGCGGGGCCGAATCCCAGCTCGGCAAGGATCTCGTCGGTGTGCTCGCCCAGGTCAGGCGCCCGCTTCGCCGGGACCTTCGGCACCCCCCGCAGGTTGACCGGGCTGCTGACGGTCTCCTCCAGCCCGCTGACCCCCTCCAGGGGTACGACGATGTCGTTCGCGCGCAGTTGCGGGTCCTGCGCCGCCTTCTCCGGTGTCTGGATGAGGCTGTAGGTGATGCGTTCCCGGTCCAGGGCGTCCTTCCAGTGGGCGAAGGGCCGTGAGCGGAACTCGGCGTCGAGCAGCTCGCTCACCGTGTCGGCGTGCTTGACCAGGCCCTCGATGTCGGCGAAGCGGGGATCCTCGAGCAGTTCGGGGTGTCCGATGGCCCGGGTCAGTCCCGGCCAGTGCACGGAGGAGGTGGCCAGCATGAACCACTGGCCGTCCGCCGTCCGGTAGGGGTTGGTCAGCGCGTTCACGGGCGCGTTCCGGTCGTGCAGTTCGAAGGACGTGCCGCCGGCGAGCGCGCCGGCCACGAGCGTTCCGGTGGCCCAGACGCCCGTCGCGAGCAGCGACGTCCCGACACTGGCCCCTTGCCCCGTCTGCTCACGGCGGTACAGGGCGGTCACGATCGCGGCGTAGATCGCGATCGCCGACGTGTAGTCGCCGCTGCCCCAGACCGGCACGGTCGGCGGGGCTCCCGCGTCCCGGGTGGAGGCCAGCAGCCCGCTGCGCGACCAGTAGGCGGTCAGGTCGAAGCCCGGCTGCCCGGCGTCGGGTCCGGCATCCCCGAAGCCCGTGATGTCGGCGTGGATGACCCTCGGGTTCCAGCTCGAGACCTGCTCGTAGTCGAGGTGCAGCTTCTCGCGCGTGCCGTGCGGGAAGTTGGTGATCACCACGTCGGCCCACTCGACGAGGCGCTTGAGGATCCTGGGGGCCCCCGGGGACTTCAGGTCGATCACCATGCCGCGCTTGTTGCGGTTGGCGAGGTGCCAGCCGTAGTTGGCCTGTGCCCGGGGGCTGGGCGGGACGAAGCTGAGCCGTCGCTGGGGATCGCCCTGCCCGGGTGGCTCGATCTTGATGACGTCCGCTCCGAAGTCGGAGAGCACGGTGGCCGCGGCCGGTCCCGCGATGTAGGTCGACGCGTCGAGGACCTTCAGGCCGGTGAAAACGGATTCGGTGGTCATTGCGTTCACCCCACGAAGGCGCTGTGGCCGGTGATGGACTTGCCGACGATGAGTGTCTGCATCTGGTGTGTGCCCTCGTAGGAGTAGAGGGCTTCGGCGTCGGAGAAGAACCGGGCGACGTCGTAGTCGAGGAGGATGCCGTTGCCGCCGAAGAGTTCGCGGCACCAGCCGACGACCTCGCGCATACGGGCCGCGACGTACTCCTTGGCCAGCGCGGAGTGTTCATCGCGGAAAATGCCCTGGTCCTGCAGCCGGGCGAGTTGTATCAGCATGCCCCAGGAGGCGGTGATGTTGCCGAGGCTCTTGACGAGGAGGTCCTGTACCAGCTGGAACTTGGCGATGGGGCGGCCGAAGGCGATGCGTTCCTTGGCGTAGTCGAGCGCGAGTTCGTAGGCGCCGATCATGACGCCCAGGGCCTGCCAGGCGACCCCGCTGCGGGTCTGGCGCAGGACCTCGGCGACGTCGCGAAAGCCCTTGATGTTCTGCAGCCGGTTCGCCTCCGGCACGTGCACGTCGGTCAGGGTGATCTCGGCGTTCTGCACGATCCGCAGTGCGATCTTGCCTTCGATCTTCTCGGGTTTGAAGCCGGGGGTGCCCTTTTCGACGACGAAGGCCTTCACCTTGTTGTCGTCGACGTCCCGGGCGAAGACCACGACGTAGTCGGCGAAGGTGGCGTTGCCTATCCACTTCTTGGCGCCGTTGATGATCCAGGTGTCGCCCTCGCGCCTGGCGGTGGTGCGCATGCCGCCGGAGACGTCGGAGCCGCCGAGCGGTTCGGTCAGGGCGAAGGCGCCGATCTTCTCCATCGTGGCCATGGCGGGCAGGAACCTGTCGCGCTGCTCCTGGTCGCCGCCGTAGTAGATGGAGTAGAAACCGAGCCCGTTGTGGACGCCGAAGAACGTGGCGACCGACGCGTCGACGCGGCCCAGCTCCGTGGCGAGCATGCCGCCGAGCAGGTGGCTGGTGGCCGCCTTGTGCTCGCCGTATCCCTCGTAGGCCAGGGCGGCCAGCCCGCTGCCGCGGAACTTCTCGATCAGTTCGACAGGGAACTCGGCCTTGCCCCAGTACTCGTTGACCAGCGGCTTGACCTCCTTGCGCAGGAAGGTGCGGGCCTTGAGGAGAATGTCGCGCTCGTCGTCCGAAAGCAGCGTCTGGTAGCGGTAGAAGTCGGCGGTCAGCAGGTCGTCCAGCGGCGCGACGGGGGTGGGGACGGGGGTGGTGACGGTCATCTCAGTGCTCCTTGTTGTGCTGGTTGCGGCGGATGTCTTCCAGGGCGGACAGGACGGCGAGTTGCCCGCGGTCTCGGGCTTCGGCGAGGTCGGCGTAGGGAGTTGAGGTGTATGCCTTCTCCACCGCTTGGACTACTCGCTCCTGGTCCTCGGGGTCCTGCGAGGGCTCGCCGAGGGACAGCTGCTGCAGGGACGAGCCGATGTGCTCGGTGATGTGGCGGTAGCCGCCGGGGCCTCCGCCCAGGTGCGCGCCCAGGAACGGACCGACCGTCGCCCAGCGGATGCCGAGCGAGTGGGTCACGACGGTGTCCAGGTCCTCGGGGGTCACCACGCCCTGCTGGACGAGGTAGACGGCCTGGCGGCTGAGCGCGTTCTGGAGGCGGTTGCCCACGAACCCGGGGATCTCCTGGCGTTCGACGACGGGCGTGCGGCCGACGGCGGTGTAGAAGTCGACGGCCGCCTGCACGGATTCCTCGGTGGTGCTTACGCCGGGTACGACCTCGACGAGCGGCAGAAGGTGGGGCGGGTTGAAGGGGTGTCCGATGAGGATGCGGCCCGCGTCTTCGAGCTCCGTGGTGAAGGCGGTCGCCGGGATCGCCGACGACGAGCTCAGCAGCAGCGCGTGCCCGGGTGCCTCCCGGACCAGCTGGGCGAACAGCTCCTTCTTGAACTCGACGCGCTCGGGGCCGTTCTCCTGGACGACGTCCGCGTCCCGGACTGCTTCGGTGATGTCGGCCGCGAGGTGTACGCGGTCGGTGAGGCCGTCGGTGTCCAGGCCCTGCGCGGCCAGGTGCGGGCCGAACGCGGCGAGCGCCTCGGCGACCGCCTCCGGCAGATCGGGACGGGGATCGCTGACATGGACGGTCAGGCCGTGTGCGGCGAACAGCGCCGTCCAGGACAGTCCGATGGTGCCCGCCCCGATCACGGCGGCGGTACGGATGGGGTGCGTCACTGCGCGTCTCCCTTCAGGTGGTCGAAGACCGGCTCTACGGGGGCGAGGGTCAGGTCGGTGAGGAGGTGCCCGGCGGAGACGACCTCCAGTACGGGCAGGTCGGCCGGCGGGGCAAGGACGTGGGCGAAGAGCCGGAGCCGTGTGGAGCCGGTGCAGGCCTCCTTGACGACCACGTCGGTGATCTCGGTGCGCACCAGCTCCTGGACGCGCATGTCGGGGTACTCGCGGTCGGTGAAGCGAGGGACTGTCGGCGCATGCGTCGGGCTGGTCAGCAGGGTGGTCATGTGCCGCCGCACGTCTTCGATCCGCATGTCACCGCCCCGTCCACTGCGGGGCACGGCGCTCGGCGAAGGCGGTCATGCCCTCGCGGACGTCGGCCGAGGCCATCAGCTTGGCCATCACCGTGCGCTGCGCCGCGAAGGCGTCGGCCTCGGGCGCGCCGTCCGCAGCCCGTACGACCGCCTTCACGGCGGCCAGCGCGAGCGGGGCGTTCGCCGCGAGCTGCTCGGCGAGCAGGAGGGATGCCTCCACTGCCTGACCGGCGGGCACGACCCGGTTGGCCAGGCCCAGTTCGCCGGCCCGGCGGCCGCTCACCGGCTCGCCGGTCAGCAGGAACTCCATCGCGAGGTGGTACGGGATGCGCCGGGGCAGTCGGATCACTCCGCCACCGGCGGCGATCAGTCCCCGCTTGACCTCCGGCAGACCGAAGTGCGCGTCCTCCGCGGCCACGATCAGGTCGCAGGCCAGGGCCAGTTCGAAACCGCCCCCCACGGCCCAGCCCTCGACGGCGGCGATCAGCGGCTTCGTCCGCTCTGCCTCGGTGACGCCGCCGAATCCGCGTCCTGGGATGTTCGGGGACTCGCCGCGCAGGGCGGCCTTGAGGTCCATCCCGGCGCTGAAGGTACCGCCGGCACCGGTCAGTACGCCGGCTCGGAGGCTCTGGTCGGTCTCCAGCTCGTCCAGTGCCTCGGCCAGGAGTGCGGCGACCGCGGCGTTCACGGAGTTGCGTGCTTGTGGGCGATCGATCGTGATCAGCAGGGTGGTGCCCGCTCGGCGGGTGCGCACGTCGGTGGTGCTCATGGCTCGCTTCTCTCGAAGAGGTACAGGGGACTGGGGTTCAGCGGTCGGACAGTTCGGCGAGGACCTCGGCGGTGTCCTGGCCCGGTACCGGAGCAAGACGGCGGATCGAACCGGGCGTCGCGGAGAACCGCACCGGTATCCCGATCGCGCGGATCGGTCCCTCGGTCGGGTGGACTACCGTCTCCAGCAGGTGGCCGTCGCGGACGTACGGGTCCTCGTGGGCGTGCTCCAGCTCCAGCACGGGAGCCATCGGGATGCTGTGCTTGGCGCACACCTCCGCCCACTCCTCCGTGGTCAGCGTCGGCGCGCACTCGTCGACCAGCCCGGCCAGGGCGTCGAGGTCGGCCATGTCGATGACCTGCCCGTTGACCCGGGGGTCCGCGGCGAGGTCCGGTCGCCCGGCGGCGACGAAGAAGTCGCGGAAGTTCTGCGGGGTGTAGGGGACGAGGCAGGCGAGACCGTCCTTGGTGCGCCGCGCCCGGTGCTCCTTCGACATCGACCTGGGGTGGCCCGTGGGACCCGTCACCGGCTCGAACTCGTGCCCTGCCAGGTGCTCGACCAGGTTGAACGCGAGCAGCGTGTCGGTCATCGGGACCTCGATGTGCTGGCCCTGCCCGGTGCAGCGGCGGTGCAGCAGGGCGGCGAGCACGCTGTAGACGATGGTCAGTGCGGAGACCTTGTCCCCGATGATCGTCGGCAGGTAGACCGGCGTGCCCAGCGCGCGGTGGGTGATGTCGACCAGCCCGGAGGCGGCCTGCACGGTCTCGTCGTAGGCGGCGTTTCCGGCCTGGTCGGACTCGCTGCGGAAGCCCTGGCCGTGGGCGTAGACCAGGCCCGGGTTGCGCGCGGCGACGTCCGCGTAGGTCAGGCCCAGCCGATGCAGCGCCGCCGATCGCATGTTGGTGATCAGCACGTCCGCCGTGTCGATCAGCTTCAGGGCCTGCTCATGCTGCGCCGGGTCCTTGAGATCGAGGGCAACACTGCGCTTGTTGCGGTTGACGTTCAAGCTCAGCGCGGTCATGCCCGGCGTGACGTGGTACCGGCCCACCCGGACGGTGTCGGAGGGCGACTCGATCTTGATCACGTCGGCGCCGAGATCACCCAGGATCTGGGCCGCGTAGGGACCCATCACCACGGTGGACAGGTCGATCACCCGAATTCCGTCGAGCGGTCCGGCGACGAAGGATTCCGCCATTGTCCCATTCCCTTAGCATCGCGTCTTTTTGCCTCTGATACGCAACGCTAAATGAGGAGGCACGGGAGACGGAATTATCAAAATGGGAACGGCGGCTTGACCGCAGCGGTCACACCGCTGATCAAAGCATCTCCCAGCTGCGCTTTTCGGGGATTCACTCCACGGTCAAAAGCTCGTCGAAAATCTCGCGCGCGGCAGCGACAAGGTTCTTGAGGTCACTGTCTGCACGGTCGCGACGCCATACCAGGGCGGTTTCCAGCCGGGGGTGGAAGTCCGTGAACGGCAGTACCGTCACGTTCTCCAGCTGATATCCGTGGATCGGATTTTCCGGGGCAAGAATGGAAATGCAGAACGCCATGCCACCGGAAATCACTTCGGCCACCCCGTTGTAACCGGTGTCGGTGAGTTCCAGGCGATTGCGGACACCGGCCTCCGCGAGCGCGTGATCGAGGACGTCGAAATACGCGAGCCTCACCTCTTTGGGCGGGGCGACGAACGCAAGGTCCGCCAGATCGGCGAGGGCGACGGAATCCCGCCCGCGAACCGGTCGGCCGGCACCGCCGCACCCATGCGCTCCGACATCACGCCCACCTGCTCCAGAGCCGGATCGCTGAACGGCAGCCGGGCGAGCGCGAGCGCAAGTCTGCCGTCGCGGACGCCGGCCACCAGGGCATGAGAGTTGCCGGGCCAGCGCTGGAGCTCGAACTGCTCCCGTACGTCTTCGGTGAGTGTGCCGACCCGCGACCGAAGTTCGGGGTGCAGTCCCGGGGGTATGCCGATGAGCACGGTGCCGCGCTGCACTCGGGTCGCCTCACGCAGTCGCCACGGGATGGAGCTGAACTCGTCGAGAACATCGCGCGCGATCGGAAGGAGCGCCGAACCGGCCGGGGTGAGCGTGACGCGGCGCGTGTCGCGGTCGAACAGCTGCTGTCCGAGTTCTCGCTCCAGGTCCCTGATGCGCTGGCTCAAAGGGGACGTCGCCATGTGGAGCCGTCGGGCTGCAGCCGAGAAGTTCAGCTCCTCGGCGACCGCGACGAAGTAGCGCAGGTGCAGCATTTCCACGTCTTCAACGGTAATCCCGCAGCGCCGGCGGGGCTGGGCCGCTCACGACGGTGACCGGCGGCCGTGGCCTGGCTCTGGACCGGTCGGTGCGGCTGGACGCGGCCGACCTCGACGCGGAGATCGGCGGCGCCGGTCGGCTGGAGCCGGAGTCGTCCGGGACGATCGAGCGGTTCGGCCAGCTCTTCGCCGTCACCGCTCGTGCTCGCCCCATGGGGCTACGTCCGGGCCGCCGTACCGGCGCTGCGTGCCGTCGGCGGCGATGCGAACGTCGCCAGGGTGTCGGCGTACGGGCGGCGCGGGGCCCCGGACGCCCGGGGCCGCAACGCCACGACGGCCGCCGTGATCAACCTCGTCCGTGCCGTCGCCCTCGACTACGACGTAGAACATCCGGTTGTCTGCGCGGCCGATCGTCCGCATGGCATGTCAGCCAAGCGGATCGGGCTTGTCACGCAGGGTGGCCAGGACCGAGGCGTACATACGTGCCTTGATGGTGCCGAGGGTGTCACCCGCCTTGCCGACCTGCGCCTCGGCGACCTTGACGGCCGTGGAACGCACGGCGTCCTCGTCCACCGCCCAGTCGACGATGTCGACCTCCTCGGCTTCCGACCCACCGTAGCGGCGGCCGGTGACCATGGCCTCGTGCGCGGTCTGCGGCGCCAGCCGGGAGCGGATCAGGGCGGACATGCCGGGCGTGAACGGGATGTTGATGTCGGCCTCGGGCAGACACCAGAAGCCGCGGTCGGCGCGCATGACACGGAAGTCGTGCGCGAGGGAGAACATCGCTCCGGCGGCGAAGGTGTGCCCCTGCAGGGCGGCCACGGTGATCACCGGCAGGGACAGCACGCGGGCGAAGAGGGCATGGACGGAGCTGCGGTAGCTCTCCTGCTGGTCGGCGTGGGCGCCCAGCCACTCCAGGTCCAGGCCGTTGGAGTAGAACTTCCCCGTCGCGGCGGTCACCAGGGCACGCGGCCCTTCTGCCTTCTCCACCTCGCTCAGGGCGGCGTCGACGGCAGCGATCCAGTCCGGGTGGAAACGGTTCTCACCGTCGCCGAGATCGAGGACGAACACATTGTTGTCGTGGCGGTCAAGGGTAGGCATGTGCACTCCTGGGGTTGTGCCGACCTCGGGTCCGGGTCGGACCTCGCTGATTCAAGCCTGTCTGCCTCCGGCGCGGAATGGAATTACCGATTTGCCCAAATTGGCGTGACCGCAGCAGTCACACCCGAATCCGTCGATCAACGCGCACGTGCGGTGGTCCAGTGGTCGCGCACGCTCGACGCCTGCCAACAGGCGGCCGCCTTCGCCCGGCAGTACGCGCAGGGCCGGGGCCGCGGGTCAGGGGCCAGCGGTCCGCCCCACCAGCCGCGCTACCGAGGTCACTCCGGCGCATTGGGCCCGGTGCGTTCCAGCAGCCGGTCCGAGGCCAGTTCCTTCGCCGACGGCAGCAGGGCGAGGACGGTCTCACGCACAACCCCGGCGGCCGGGTCGTCGAGCAGTGGTCGCAACCGCTCCGCACTCGCGACATCCAGTGTGCGCAACCCGGCCACCGCCCGGGCCCGCACCGCCGGGGCAGGGTGCGCCAGCAGCGGCCACAGCAGGTGGGCATCCGCGCGGCTTCCGCACTCGGCCAGCCCGATGACCGCACCGGCCGGCAGTTCGGGATCGTCGGATGCCGCACACCGCAGCCGGTACCAGGCGGCGGGATCGCCCCCATGCTGTCGCACGACGTACCGGGCGCAGGCGCGCACCAGTGCGGACGGGTCGCTCAGAAACGCCTCGGTCGGCTCAGGCCGCCCCGCTCGCCGCAGCGCGGTGACGCCGGCCGAACGGGTACGCGGGTTGCGCGCGGTCAGCAGCGGTGTGAGCACCTCGTCGTCGGCGTCTCCCTCCGGTACGGACGCGAGCGCCGCCGTGGCGCACAGGTCCTGAACGACGCTGTCGTCATCCCGCGCTGCCGCGCGGGCCAGTTGGGCGGGCCGTAGGAGCTGGTGCTCGATGGCCAGCCGGTAGGCGAACCGTCGCACCATGCGGTCGCGTTCGGAGAAGAGGGCGGCGACTCGCCCACGAGGGTGCCGACCGAGGATTTCCTCAAGGAGATCGACGCAGAAGGCACCTTTGTCGCGGCGACCCACGCGAAGGATCAACGACGCCAGGTCGACAGCGGCGTCGGGTTCGGCGTCCAGTGCCTCCCGCAGTACTTCGCGGGCACGTTCGCGCACAGGTTCGACCCAGTCCGCGCAGCGGATCACGATCAGCGGCAGCAGGCTGGGGTAGTGCGCCACCCCGTGCAGCGCCCTCTGGCGGATGCGCCCGTCACGGTGGCAGAGCGCGAGCGCGAGCCGCGACTCGCCCAGCTGCCACAGATCGGCGGGCAGCGGCGCGGCGCGCTCCGGCATCAAGTCCGAGCGGAAGCAGGTCACTTCCCGGACACCCCCGTCCAACGCGAGCCATTCGGCGGGGTCGGTGACGACCAGCGCACTCCGCAGTGGCGCGCCGCCCGCGAGCCGCGCAGCCATCGCTGTCCCGCCTTTGACGTTCTCGTGCATGCCCCTCCCCGTTCCGCCCAGTCGTAGCAGGCGATCGTAGGGTGCGCACAGGTCGCGCGAGATTTTGCGCTGGCCGCTCAGGGGCGCCGAACACCGCTCCCGTGATGATCAGCCATGGTGAAACGGTGCACCCACTTGGCGTTGTTCACCCCTGGGGTTGGCCGAGTCGATGACGCGCGCCGAATGGACGTGATCGATCGAGAGGTCCGCGTTACTGAGCCTCAGGGCGAGCAGCGCCCGGTGGTCGTGGATGTGGTTGCCCCCCAGCACCACCGAGCTGGAGGGGCCGGGCGGCGCGTCATGCGGCCGAATCTGATGGCAGGCGTCCGCGATCTGGGTCAGGTACACGGCAGGTACCTGACCCGGCGCCGGTCCAGAAGGTTCCGTGCCGGGGCGGCGCGCAGACAGGCCCCGAGCGCGACACAGACCGCGGCCGTGCCGTACGCCCACGCCTGGAGGGGGAAGCCGGGCAGCAGCGGGCCACCGAGGTAGAGGACGGTGCCGGCGAGGGTGACAGTCAGCCATTCCCAGCGGCCGTCGAGCGCGACCAGGCCGACGACGAGCAGTGAGTACCAAGGGTAGTTGGGCGAGACCAGCAGCAGAGCGGTGCCGGTCAGCAACAGGGCGCCGCGCCAGGGGCGGGCCGGGTCGCCGCGCCACCACACATACAGGGCCGTCAGTGCGAGCAGCACGCTGACGGTCACCCCCGCGGCGGCGTCCGGGAGAAGCAGCCGCAGCAGGGCGAAGCGGTGCACGTCTCCGGGTTCGTAGCCCTCCTCCTGGAGGTAGCCCGGCAGGTAGCCCAGGACGCCCGCGCCGGAGGCGATGACGTAGGGCAGGTAGGCGAGCGCGACTGCCGCGAGCGCGGCCGACACCACGCGCACCACGCGCGACGGGCTGCGCTCACCGGACAGAGCGCCCGGCACCGCCAGAACGGGCAGCAGCTTCACGGCGATCGCGGCGCCGAGGAGTGCGCCGCGGCGGACCCCCGCGGTGGCGGTGCCGAGGGCGAGCACGGTCAGCAGGGCTCCGAGGGTGTCGATGTGCGCGTTGTTGACCGCTTCGAAGGGGATGGCCGGACACCACCCCCACAGGGCGGCGCGGGCCGGGGCCCGGCATGGGTCGCCGCGTCGGCGCAGAACGGCGAGGAGGGCGAGGGTGGTGCCGAACGCCAGGACGACACCGCCTACTTGGAGAGACTTGTGGCGGCTGTCCGGTGGTGAGAGGACGTGGACGCCGAAGAACCAGCCCTCGGCGACGGGCGGGTAGATGGTCGGGACGGTGGGACGGTTGATGCGAACGCACAGGCCGCTGTCCGTACGGGTCAGTCCCCAGGCCCGGCAGGAACCCTCGGTGGGGAACAGCCAGTCGTCGCGCAGCTTGGCGATTGCGGGCGCGGCGGGCGGATGGGCGTACGGGGAGATCCCGGCGGCCTGGACGCGGCCGTCCCAGGCGTAGCGGTACATGTCGTTGCTGGTGCGGGGCGGCGCCGCGAGCGCGGCCATCGCCACGGCGGCAGTCCCGACCAGGACCAGTACGGTCGCCGCTCGCGCAGGGGCCTTGCGTACGGCCCATACCGAGGCGGCGAACAACGTCCAGGCGATGGCGTATCCGGCCAGCACGCGGCCGGCGTTGCTCTGGTTGTCGCCTGCGCGAACGGTGTCGAAGACGACGGCGGTGAGCGCGGCGATGAGGATCGTGGTGGCGATGATGTGGATGCGGGCCGTTGTGCGGTTCACGGGTACTGCGGGCTGACGGGACTTCGGCTGGGGGGACTGATGGTGTGGGGCGGTGGTGTCGCTCATGGGTGGTCGGGCCTTCCGTCGGCCGTGGGGTGCTTGTCGCGATGTCCGGGCTACGGGCGGTGCAGTTCCACGAACGGGCGGCCCGCGGCCGTCCATCGGGCCACCTGGATCCACCCCGCGGCGTCGGCGGCAGTCAGCAGGGCGTTGGTGCCGACGCGGGCCCAGGGGAAGGGGCCGCCGTACCGGCCGTGGTCGTCCTCGACCCGGACGGTGAGACGCTCGTCCACGTCGTGCGGCGCGGTCTCTGCCAGCAGACGCCCGCCGGGCGCGACCACGGTGCGAAGGCGGGTGAGGAGGGCGCCCGGGTCGCCGCCGATGCCGACGTTGCCGTCCATCAACAGGACGGTGCTCCAGCGGCCTTCCCCCGGCAGGCGGTCGAAGACGGACCGGCGCACGGCGGCACCCCCGCCCCGCCGCGTCCGGGCCACCGCGGCCGGGCTGACGTCCACGCCGAGCGCCCGCACGCCTTGGGCGGCAAGGGCGGTCACCAGGCGTCCCGGTCCGCAGCCGACGTCGAGAACGGGGCCGGTGCAACGGTGCAGGACATCCGTGTCGGCGGCGTCGGGCCCAGCGCACCAGCGCTCGACTTCCAGCGGCAGCAACTCCCCCTCTTCGCCGGCGCCGTCCGGACGGGCGGGTGCCGACAGGCGGCGCAAGAAGAGCGGGCCGCGGCCGGTGCGCAGGGCGTCGGCATAGGGGTCGTCCGTCCACGGCTCACCCGGCTCCGCTGAACCTGGCCGATCGGCCGTTTGCGTACGCCTGTTGAGCTGGACGGGCCACAGCACAACGGGTTGCGGACGCCGTCGGGCCGCAGTCCGCGTCGTCCGCTCGGTGACGGCAGGGTCCGGGCCGCTCACCGACCGCTCTCCGCAAGCGAGTTCAGCGTGTCGGCGAAGCGCGAGCCGGGCGGGCAGCAGGCAGCGACCGCGACGGCGTCGGCGGCTGTGTCCACATCGCACAGCACCGGCAGATCGCCGACTCGCAGCCCCGCCTGGACGAGTCGGCTCCTCTGCGTCGCCCCGGTGCGGTCGGTGGACATCGGCACGCCCCGTACGAGGGCCGCGGCGCGCCCCGGGTCGGCGAAACCCAGTGCCCAGAACCCACCGTCCGCGGCCGGACCGAACCAGGCGTCGTGGCCGTCGCGTCCGGCAACCGCGAGAAGATCCGCGGTCAGTTGGGGTGTGTCCATGCCGACCAGGAGGGCCGGTCCTCGATCGCAGTGGGCGAAGGCGGCCGCGATCCGTTCATCCAGGCCGCCGGCCTCCTGGGGCACGATGTCGAAGCCGGGCGGCAGCCAGGGACCGGGGGCACCGTCGAGGACGAGGACACGCCGTCGGGCGGGGGCCTGAAGCACGGTGTGCAGAGTGTCGGCGAGGGCTGCCTCCGCGAGAGCGGCCGCCTCCTCGGGCGTATAGGACGGAGTGAGCCGCGTCTTGACCCGCCCCGGGACCGGTTCCTTGGCGATGACCAGCAGAGTGGCCGGCCCAGTGGCCGGGTGCCGGGCGCTCATCGTCCGGTTCCCCGGGTGGTCACCGCGGACACCGGGGCGGCGGCGGGCCGTTCGTCGAGGACGGCCCGCATGTCCCGTACCGCGTGCCAGGTTCCGCGCCAGGTGCCGGTGACCTTCGAGCGGCCCGTGCGCGGCCGGTAGGGCACATCTGTCTCCGCCACCCGCCAGCCGGCGTAGGCGGCGCGGACCACCATCTGCAGCGGGTAGCCGGAGCGCCGGTCGGTCAGGTCCAGGGCGAGCAGAGGCCCACGGCGGGCGGCACGCATGGGGCCGAGGTCGTGCAGCCGCAGTCCGGTGCGCCGCCGGATCAGGCGGGCCAGCTCCAGGTTGGCCACACGGCCGTGCAGCGGCCAGGCGCGGCGCGTGACGGGCCTGCGGCGGCCCAGCACCAGGTCGGCGGAGCCGTCGAGGACGGGCCCCGCGACGGTGGGCAGCAGCCCGGGGTCGAGGGAGGCGTCGCAGTCGCAGAAGCAGACGACGTCGGCCGTGGCGGCCGTCAGGCCCGCGTGGCAGGCGGCGCCGAAGCCGCGGCGCGGCTCCTGGACCACATGCGCCCCGAAGGACCGGGCGATCTCCGCGGAGCCGTCGGTGGAGCCGTTGTCGACGACGATCGCGCGCCAGCCCGGCGGGATGCGGTCCAGCACCCACGGCAGGGCCTCGGCCTCGTCGAGGCAGGGAAGCACCACGTCCACGGAAGCGGGCGAAGAGGGGGATGTCTCGATCACCCCACTCACCCTACGAGAACGAAACGGACAAAAGGGATTTGGTGATCTTACGGATCGCTGACGTCCGCAGCCGCGCCCGCCGACTGTTGTGAGCCGGTGCGAGACTCGGTGGCGTGAAACGCGTACTCGTCGTGGACGACGACCCCACCGTCTCCGAGGTCGTCGCCGGCTATCTGGGCCGGTCGGGCTTCGCCGTCGACGTGGCTGCCGACGGACCCGCCGCCGTTGCCCGCGCCGCCGCCCAGCCACCCGACCTGGTGGTGCTGGACCTGATGCTGCCCGGCATGGACGGGCTTGAGGTCTGTCGCCGCATCCGCGGGAACAGCCCGATCCCGGTGATCATGCTGACGGCACGCGGCGACGAGGAGGACCGCATTCTCGGCTTGGAGGTCGGGGCGGACGACTACGTCACCAAACCCTTCAGTCCCCGTGAACTCGTCCTCAGGGTGGAGTCGGTGCTGCGCCGTACGGGAGCACTGGCCGCCGCACAGACCGCCCCGCCCGGATCCTGGCTGCGCGCCGGCCCTCTCGCCCTGGACCCCAACGCCCGCCGCGTCACCCGCCACGGCGCCGAACTCTCCCTGACCATCCGGGAGTTCGACCTGCTGGAGCACTTTCTGCGAAACCCCGGACGGGCGACGAGCCGCGAGGAGCTGATGCGCCGGGTGTGGGGCTGGGAGTTCGGCGACTTGTCGACCGTCACCGTCCACGTGCGGCGCCTGCGGGAGAAGATCGAGGACGACCCGGCACACCCCCGTCTGATCAGCACCGTGTGGGGCGTGGGATACCGCTTCGACCCTCCCCTGGCAGGCGACGGAGCCGACGATGCTGCATGACACCCTCCTGATCGCGGCCTACGCGGCCATCGGCGCCGCGGGTGCGGGCCTGCTCGGCACGGGCGTCCTGCGGCTGCTGCGCAACCGCTCGGTCACGTTGTCCCTGGCAGTGGTGGCCGCCGTCACCGTCGCTGCGATGCTCGCCGGAACCATGCTGGTGTCATGGGCCATGCTCCTGTCCGACCACGACCTGTGGGTCGTGACGATGGTGTGCTCCATCGCGGCGGTCGTCTCCCTCGGGGTGGCGTTCACGCTCGGCCGCGGCGTCGTCCGCGGCAGCCGAGCCCTGGCCGAGGCCACCCGTGCCCTGGGCGACGACGGCAGTTTCGTCCCGCCCGCCGCCGCACCCACCGCCGAACTCGCCGAACTGGGCCGCGAACTCGCCGCCACCAGCGCGAAGCTCGCCGCATCCCGGGAGAGGGAGAGGGCCCTGGAGGACTCCCGGCGCGAACTGGTCGCCTGGATCTCCCACGACCTGCGCACCCCGCTCGCCGGACTGCAGGCCATGACCGAGGCCCTGGAGGACGGCATGGTCGACGACCCGAGCGTCTACCACGCCCGCATCCGCGCCGAGGTCGGGCGTATGAGCGGTATGGTCGGCGACCTCTTCGAGCTGTCCCGCATCCAGGCCGGAGTCCTCGCCCTGAACACCACCCGCATGTCGGTCTACGACCTCGTCGGCGACGCGCTCGCGGGCGCCGACGCGCTGGCCAAGGAGCACGGCGTACGGATCATCGGCGACGGGGTCGAACCCGTCCCGGTGGAGGTCGACGGCCGCGAGATGTCCCGCGTCCTGGCCAACCTGCTCGTCAACGCGATCCACCGCACGCCCACCGACGGCACGGTCGCGATCTCCGCCCACCGGGAGGCGAACAGCGTCGTCGTGTCGGTCACCGACGGCTGCGGCGGCATCCCCCCGGAGGACCTGCCCCGCGTCTTCGACACCGGCTGGCGCGGCACCGACGCACGAACCCCACCGGCCGGAGCGGGTCTGGGCCTGGCGATCGTGCGCGGAATCGTAGAGGCCCACCAGGGGCGCG
Source organism: Streptomyces sp. NPDC001156 (assembly GCF_053598275.1). Taxonomy (NCBI): domain Bacteria; kingdom Bacillati; phylum Actinomycetota; class Actinomycetes; order Kitasatosporales; family Streptomycetaceae; genus Streptomyces; species Streptomyces sp. NPDC001156. The sequence goes on from NZ_JBSFJX010000064.1 coordinate 15,413, forward strand.
CGGCGGTGAGCAACGTCCCCGGCGGCTGCCGCTTCGAGGTCCGCTTGCCCGCCGCTGTCTGAGAAGCCCACCGACAGCAGGACCGGCCCTGTGCGAGAAACAGGGCCGGTCCTTCCGCTTTCGTCGCGGTCGGCGGCCGGTTGACGGAAGACGTCAGCCGGGTCGCAGCGGGCCGTCGCGAACTCCGTCATTCCCTCGACGAAGAACGACCTGCGGCCTCCAGCCCGGTTCGTCGCACAGTCTGCGCGGGGATGCGGTGATGTGGCGGACATCGCCGAGCCGGTACTCCCCCGTGACGATCATCCCAGGGCCCGTACACCTTGTGAGCGTGCCCACCCGCCCGCCGACGGCTAGCGCCCATGCGGAGGCGAGGTGTTCCTACGCGAGTTTGGTGGCGGCGTGGACGTTGCGGGGCGTCCTCGGCCACCAGGCGGGGGGGCGAACGACTCGTAGGACACCCGCAAGACGAGCCGAGGAGCCGGAGGGTGGACGGGGCCTACAACGGTGGCGTCCGGCGGCTGCGGCGGATGGCCCGTACGACCGGCAGGAGCGCCGTGATGGTCGCCACCGCCGCCAGCGTGAGCAGCCAGTTGCGCGGGTAGTCCAGCGGCAGAACCGAGGAGTTGGCCGGCTTCCCCGGGCGCAGCAGCACTGGCAGTGCGACCGCTGTCAGGGCGCCCGCGACCAGCAATGCCCCGCGCACCGGCCCACGCACACCGCCGCGGACCAGCACCCATCCGATGAGCAGCACCAGCGGTGCGATCAGCGCGTCGTGCAGCACCACCGCCCCGCCGAGCCAGACCAGGACACCCATCAGGCCGGGCACGTGCAGCAGCAGGGAGGCGCCGACGCCCATCAGCGTCAGACCGACCACACCCGTCAGCAGTCTCGTCACGCTCATCCTCATGACAGCACCTCCAGTCGGCCAACCCACTTGGTCTGCAGCACGCCGGGCCGGTTCGGGGCGATCAGCCGCACCGGGTAGCCGTGGTCCGGGGTGAGCTCCTCGTCGTTGAGGCGCAGGGCGAGCAGAGTCAGCGGGTCATGGGCGTGCTCGTGTCCCATCTCGGAGACGCGGTATCCGCCTCGTGTCTGCAGGGACACCACGCGTACGCGGGCGTGCGGCCGGGCGCCGGCGAGCTCCAGAAGGTCCATGACGCGCACGCCCGTCCAGTGCGCCGACTTGCTCCACCCCTCCACGCAGGCGATCGGCAACTCCACCTCGCGCTGCGGCAGGCCCCGCAATTCGTCCAGGGTCAGCGTGAAGGGCCGCGGTCCTGCGACCGTCAGGCGGTAGCGCTCGGCCGGAATCAGCCCGACTCCGGCCGCGGCGGCGGTCCGGTTGACCGGCAGGCCCTGCGGACCGTGGTCGGGATGACGGGGCGCGAGCAGGTCGAGGTCCTTCAGAGGAGTGAAGGACTGGCCGACCGTGGTCACGGTCACCGCGCCGACCGCCGCTGCGACCCCGGCAAGCAGCGAGCGCCGGTCGGGCCCGTCCTCTTCGGGCAGGGCCAGGGTGCCCGGCGAGCGCCGGCTCCAATGGGCCCGGATCTCGGGGGCCTTGACCGCGATGTGCAGCACGAGCGCTCCGGCCGCCAGCCAGGCCACGGCGTAGTGCACCGGCACGAAGGAGAACGGCCAGGGATACCACTGCGCGGTGTTCAGCAGGCCGGTGGCCACTTCGAAGACCGCCGCAGCCACCAGCACGGCCACCGACAGCCGCTCCAGGGCATGACGCAGCGACTGCACCGGCGGCCAGGCGAACAGCCGCGGGTACACCGTCCACAACTTCGCCAGCAGCAGCGGAATCGCCGCGATACCCGATGCGACATGGAGCCCCTGCGTGAGCCGGTAACCCCACACCGGGCGGCTCGGCGGATCACCGGCCGGCCAACCGGGCGGATGCTGCAGCACATGGCTGATCAGACCGGTGACGAAGCACACCGCGAAGGCGAGGCCGAGCCACCGCCCGATCGAGGTCGCCGTGCGGGCGTCGTGCAACCTGCCCCTGAACACCGGCGGAAACAAGCGGGATCTCATGCCTCCCATCACAGCCGCCGCAAGGCGGCCGCGGAACGTCCGAGCCCCTTACGGAACAGGGACATCCACGTCGTGGGGCGACCTGCTGTGGCACTGGACCGCACCTTGATCCGGAACCAGCGCCACCTCCGCCACGCGCTCCACGAGTTCGAGAACCGAGACAGGACCACCAGGCCATGTCGCGATCAGGGGCGCGGGCCTTTCACGGCTTCGAGCGGGACGCCATGCCTGCTCAGATAGGCCCGTATGCGCCTGTCCCAGAAGTAGCCGCTGAGAAACACTGCGAGGCCCACGGCGAGGCCACCGGTGAAGATGACGATCTGTCCGTTGCCGTTGAGGAAGGTCCAGATGGTCACCGCGGCACCCAGGACGGCCAGCAGGACCCCCCAGATCATCCGTACCCGCGCTTGACTGGAGTCGGATCGGATCTCGACTTGTAGTGCCGGTGTCATCGGGTGCGGGCCGTGCGAGCCCTCATTTACCCACCGTTTCATGTGTCCCCCTCTCAGTGATGACGGGGGGACAGTACACCGGGCCGTGTGGCGGAACTCCTCGCACGTACGATCCGTCACTCAATCTTCGGTGAGGAGCACTCCATCTTCGCCGTCAGGTCAGCCGACAGGGCCCGACCCGGGGGTGTGGGGGGTGAGGTCGGGCACCCGGACCGCCCGGAAGAGACCGCCTGCCTTCGTGTCGCGCGGGAGCCGCCCGGGTTCAGGGTGCAGGCGACGGCGCGGCCGCGCGCAGTGGGAGAGGCCTGACCGTGGCTGCGCCGAGGCGGCTGACGCCGTCGAGCCGCTCGATGTCGGTCCACCAGTCGGCCCCGTCCTCCAAGTAGCGCAGGAGGATGCCCTCGCGCAGGGCCCAGGGGCAGATCGCGAGGGTCTTCACCCTGCTCAGTTTCATCGCTGTATGGGCGACGATGGCCCCTGCCAGGCTCTGCCGGGCCCGGGGTGCGGAGATGCCGGGCAGTCGGGACCGCTCGGACGCGGACAGAGTCGCCAGCCGCTCGATCGCGAGGCGCAGGTCTCTTCGGTGCAGGACTCGTTCGGCGAACGGGCCGTGACGCCCCGGCAGGGCGCCGCACAACCGCGCCAGCTGCTGGAACATCCGCGATGTGGCGACGACGGTGTGGGGCTGCTCCCAGCGGATCCTGGTGGTGGCGTCGCGCAGCTGGTGACGGACCGCGCGGCGCAGGGCATGCACCTCATCCGGCGAAGGGGCGTCCGCGCAGGCGAAGAACTCGTTGGTCAGACGGTTGGCGCCGAGCGGCAGGGAGGCCACGAATTCCGGCATCCGGCCACGGCCGAAGGCCACTTCCAAGGAGCCGCCGCCGATGTCGAAGAGGGCCAGCGGGCCTGAGCGCCAGCCCATCCAGCGCCGGACACTCAAGAAGGTGAGCTCGGCCTCCACCTCGCCCGGCACCACGCACAGCGCAAGCCCGGTCTGGGTGCGCACCGCCCGCAGGATGTCCGCCCGGTCGGGTGCGTTGCGCACCACGGCCGTGGCGAACGCCAACGGTTCCGGCGCGCCCCAGCGCCGGGCCGTCTCGACTGCCCCGTTCAGCGCCGTCACGAGCTGCGCTGTGGCTGATTCCCCGAAGCGGCCGTCAGTTCCGACCGCTTCGGACAAGCGGAGCCTCCATTTCGCGGTGTGCACCGGCAGCGGCACACCGTCTTTCACGTCGGTCACCACCAGCCGGACGGTTTTTGATCCCGCGTCCACCACGCTCAGTCTCATGGGCGCGCGCCTACCCCACATGGCCACAGGCAATGCACACACCGGCACCATGCGGTCACCGTCAGCCGATCGGGCCGACTCGCACCATCTACCAGTAATGCCGACGCCCGCCCACTGCGTGCCCGACGGCGCCCAGAACCCAGAGCACGAGGCCGATGACCACCAAGATGCAACCGATGGTCCAAAGGATCGAGAGTCCCGTGAGGAGACCGATGATCAGCAAAATGATCCCGAGAATAATCACGCTGTCCTCCGTTTTACCCTTCCAGAAGGTGATCGACTCGGCCGTCGAGACCCCGTTCCCGGGGTCTTTGAATTCGCATACACCGCGTACCCCGTACACCCGGATTACACCGCAGTTACTCCGACAGGATGACCGGAACGCGAGACCGTCCAGGCGCGCGAGCGCGGCACCGGCGCCTCGCTGGACCGACGTGGTGCCCAACGAGGACGCCACGGTCACAGGACCCTGCTCCGTCCCTGAGACCAAAGGCGCCCGGCCCGGGAGCCGACGTCGACGGCAGGAGGTGGTTCCAGGGAATCCGTCCCGGGTACTCGAGTCGTCTCGACGAGCAGGGCGTTGACCGGAGCTTTCGTCCCCGGCCGGCATACGGCTGGACGCTGACGTACAGAACAGGGATCCAGGATCGTGGAGCCTGCGTCGGCCGGCGCATCCGTGACTGCGCCGACTCCGTGCTCCGACCCCCTGGGTCTGAGCCTTGTGACCGGGTCCGGTGTCCTGTCCCGGTTGCGCGACTGACGGCACAAGCGATGGACGGGGTGCACATGCCCGGAGAGCAGAGGGGCCGCGCGCTCATCGTGATCGACATGATCAACACGTACGATCACGAGGACGCCGAACTGCTCGTGCCCTCCGCCGAGCGTGTCGTCCCCGTGCTGGCGGACCTGATCGGCCGGGCTCGCGAGGCCGATGCACCGGTGATCTACGCGAACGACAACTTCGGGCGGTGGCGCTCCCACCACGGAGAACTCGTGGAGACCGCGCTGGCCCGCCCGCACGCCGACCTGATCGAGCCGATCAAGCCCGACGACGACTCCCTCTTCGTGGTGAAGGCGCGCCATTCCATCTTCTTCGAGACGCCCATGTCCTACCTCCTGTGGCAACTGGAGGTAGGACATGTGGTGCTGTGCGGACAGGTCACCGAACAGTGCATCCTCTACTCGGCCCTGGACGCCCATATCCGCCACCTGGAGGTCACGGTGCCGAAGGACGCCGCCGCCTCCATCCATCCCCACCTGGAGGCGGCGGCCCTGGAAATGATGGAGCGCAACATGGGCGCCCGGATCATCACGGCGCAGGAGGTCGACTTCACCCCGCCGACCGACTGACGCAGGCGGGTGACCGGTCACCGGTTGCGGATCGGGTCACGGGCCGCCGTGCGCGTGGTGCGGCAGCCGCTGGTTCAGCCGGCGGGCCGCGCGATCGTTGAGGGCGCTGCCCCAGGCACGCAGTCGTCGTGCCACCGGATGCCTCGCCCTTCCCGGACCCGGTTCGATGTCCCGGCCCTTGTGCGGACCTTGGGCCTCGCCCTGGTCCGGCGGGCAGGGCAGCGCCCTGGCTGCCAGCGTGCTGAGCCGGGTGGTCAGTGCGGGGGCCAGGCCATGGCCGAGGCCGGCGGCCTTCGCCATGGGGGTCAGCACTATCCGGGACCGGCGCCGCTGCACAGCTGTCACGATGCGGTCGGCGGCGCGGCGCGCGTCCATCGACACCAGAGGGCTGCCCGCGAGCGCCGAGAACCACGCGAACTCCGCGGCCTCGTCCCCGCCGAACTCCGCGGCCAGGTGCGAACCGGTCCGCATCAGCCCGGGATGGACTGCCGTCACGCTCACGTCGTCGCCGTGCAGTTCGGCGTACAGGCCCTCGGCGAGGGCGGCGACGGCGGACTTGGCGCAGGAGTACGGCAGCAGGTGCGGCACTGCGAGCAGACCGCCGACCGAGCCGATCAGCGCCAGCCGACCGCCGGAGGGGCTGCGCCGCAGCCAGGGCAGGGCTTCGAGCGAGGTGTGCAGGGCGCCCATGTAGATGGTGTCCATGGCCGACCGGAACTCGTCGGCATCGATCGACTCCAGCGGCGCCACGTGAATGATGCCAGCGTTCGCGATCACCACGTCGACCCCGCCGTGTACGTCGGACGCGTCGGCCATCAGCGAGGCGACCATCGCGCGGTCGGTCACGTCGCAGGGCACGCCGTGTACGCGCGCTCCGGGCCGCCCCCGAGTGAGAAGCTCCCGCGCGCGGTCGAGTTCCTGCTCGTCCCTTGCGGCGATCGTGACCGCGCACCCGCGGTTCAGCAGCTGCTCGGCGAGCAGCAGCCCGAGGCCGCGCGATCCGCCCGTGATCACCGCCGAAAGTCCTGCCAGGGAGTCCTTGTGCGACCGGGAGAGCAGCGATGTCATCAGGTTCACCTTCTGTGCCCTCGTGGTGTGGCGTCATCGATGGCGGGTACCGCGAATGGCAATGCTTCACACAGCGCAGCGGCTCCCCCAAGGGCGCCAGGGTCCTCAGATGCACGGATTGCGGATGACCTCGGCCGCGTCGCAGGGTGGAGATCTGAGCCCAGGCCGGCGGGTGTGGTACGACCGCGGGCCCGGAACGGAGGTGCCTCCATGGTGCTGACCGTCGTACCCCCATGGCTGCCCTCGCTCGCGACTCCGCCGGGGGTGTACACACCCCAAGCCGACACCTTCTTCCTGGCACGCGCCCTGCGCCGGGAGAGACTCATGCCGGGGATGGACGTCCTCGACCTGGGCACGGGCAGCGGAATGCTGGCCGTATTTGCGGCACAACTCGGTGTTCACGTGACGGCCACGGACATCGCCTGGCGTGCCGTGCTCACCGCCCGCCTGAACGCGCTGTGGGCCGGGCAGAGCCTGGATGTGCGCCTTGGAGACCTGCTGTCACCGGTACGAGGGCAGAAATTCGACTTGGTGGTCAGTAACCCGCCCTATGTCCCGACCCCGGACCCGCCCCGTCACACTCCGGGCGCCGGGGGCGCTCGGGTCAAGGCCGGCGAGGCCTGGAACGCCGGACACGACGGCCGCGCGGTCCTGGACCGCATCTGTGAGGAAGTGCCGCAGGCATTGCGTCGCGGTGGCGTCCTGCTGATGGTGCAGTCCGCACTCAGTGGAACCGATACGACCCTGCGAAGGCTGTCCGCCGCCGGGATGCGGGCCACCGTCAGCGACCGGATGGGCACACCGTTCGGGCCGGTCCTGCAATCACGACTTGCCTGGCTCCGCGGCCGTGATCTGGTCAGTCCGCATGAAGAGCTCGAGGAACTGGTGATCATTCGTGCCCAGCAAGTCTGATCGACCGTATCGCGTCGCGTTGACCGATGATGGCCCGCTGCTCGTGCCGGGCCCGGTGGAGGTCACTCTCGACGACGGCACGGTGGTGGCATCCTCTCGGTTCGCGGTGGCGATATGTATGTGCCGGCGCAGCAGCATCCTTCCGTGGTGCGATGCCAGTCATCGCCGCCGAACCGCCGGGCCGTGCCGGACACGCCACGAGGAGGAGGGCACAGCGTCATGACCGCTCCCTCGGCAACGTCGGCAGAGCCGGCGCTGCCACGCCCCCGGGGCGTCGTGTCGTCCGCCGTCATGGCGGCACTCCTGGACGGCACGGAACGGCTGCCGGCGTGCGACGACGTCGCTCGGACGAACCCGTACGGCGATGACGTACAGCTCGCTCTCTACAGTCTGTACGAGCTGCACTACCGCGGTTTCGAGGGTGTCGACCCTCGCCGCGAATGGGATGCCCGCCTGCTGGATCTGCGCTCCTGCCTTGAGGACCACTTCATCGCCGCGCTCCGCCGTGACGTGGGCTGGCACGGTGGTTCCGTGCGCGAGGCGCTGGACGACCTCCTGGTGGAGCCGGTCGAAGACGACGGGACCAGCATCAGCCACTACCTCCAACGCCATGGGGAACTCTGGCAGTTGCGCGAATACGCGGCCCTGCGGTCTCTGTACCACTTGAAGGAGGCCGATCCTCACGCATGGGTCATTCCGAGGCTGCGAGGCAGGGCCAAGGCCGGCATGGTGGCCGTGGAGTACGACGAGTTCGGGGCCGGCCGTGCCGAGGACATTCACGCGGCGCTGTTCGCGGATCTCATGGCCGACCTGGGCCTCGACAACACATACGGCCACTACCTGGATGCCGCACCCCCGGAGGCCCTGGCCGCGGTGAACCTGATGTCGCTCTTCGGGCTGCACCGGGTCTGGCGTGGTGCCCTGGTCGGGCACTTCGCCTCGGTCGAGGTGACCTCCTCACCTGCTTCGCGACGCTTGGCTCTGGCGATGCGGCGTACCGGTGCCGGCCCGGCCGCCGAGCGCTTCTACGCCGAACACGTGGAGGCCGACGCTGTACACGAGCAGGTCGTACGCCGTGAAGTCGTCGCCGGACTGCTGGCCGACGAACCTGGTCTCGAGCCGGATGTCGTCTTCGGGATAGACGCCACCGGGGAGCTGGACCGGCGTCTGGCGACGAGTCTGCTCGCAGCATGGCGCCGAGGCGCAAGCGCACTCAGGACCCCTCTGACGGCGCCGGCGCAGTGATGACCGCAGGTGTGCGAGGCCGCCTCGTGCAAGATCCGCAACGGCCCGAAGCGGGCGTGAGGCACCGGTGATCCTGGAGCACCGGGACTGCCCGTCCTTGGTCATCTTCGCGAACTTCGCCTCCGAGGTTGCCGTGGACCTCCGGGAAGCGGAAGTGGTGCGGGAATGGTCGGCACGAGCGAGTCGGGAACTGTGGCTCGCCCGGCCCGGCGACATTCTGGTCACGCCGGTTCCCCTGACGGATTCCTTCACGCACTACGTCGGTTCTCTTCTGGGCGTGCCGCACGGATCCGTGCACGTGCTCACTGTCCCTGTCACTCCGGGAACGTCCATGGCGGACGAGGTGCGCAAGGCGGGGGTACTGCCCCTGCTGCGTGATCTCGTGCCGCGCCGTCCGGGCATCGGACTGCTCCCCCTCGCTTTGGACGCCTCGACCGCGAGCCTCGCCTCCGACCTCGGCATTCCGGTCGTTCCCTACGCCCCGGGCATGGACCTGACGGCGTCAGGTGCCGTCGGGAGCGCCGCAGTTCTCAACACCAAGACGGGCTTTCGCTCCCATGCCGAACACCTCGGGATGCACCTGCCCCGCGCAAGGGTCTGCACGGGAACGGAGTTGCAGCGAACGGTCTGTGACCTGCTCGACTCCCATCCCCGACTGGTCGTCAAGCCGGACCGTTCGGCCGGCGGCAAGGGGTTGCGTTTCGTCTCCCGGGGGGATCCGGCCACGACACAGGTACCTGAGGGGAGCGGCCTGTGGGTCGTCGAGGAATACGTGGGCCCTGGCATCTCCGTGAGCGCGCAGTTCACGGTCGAGGAGCAAGGCCCCCGTATGCTGTTCGCCGGCACCATGCGCGTGCGGCAGGGAGCCTTCACCGGCTATGTGTCACCGCCACCCGGTGTCGGGCACGCCGTACTGAAGGAACTGGAGGCGTGGGGACTCTGCCTGGGACAGCACCTCCGGGCGAGCGGGTACTTCGGGCCGTTTGATGTGGACGCCGTCCTGGCACACGACGGAACGCTCTACGCGACCGAATGCAATGTCCGCCGTACCGCGACCACTACTCCTTATGCCATGGTCTCGCGTCTCGAGGGCCAGGACTCGGGTCGCTTCGCCGGGGCGTGGCTCATCGACCATCGGCACTGCTCCACGGATCACGCCGACTTCGAGAAGGTTCTCGAAATTCTGAGATCGACTCGTCTGGCCTACGACCCGGACCAAGGAGAAGGCATCGTTCTGTACTCCGACATGCCGGGCGGTGGGACACCCTTGTGCTATGCCGCGATCGCGCCGGAGCACGAGCGCCTCTTCGCCCTGGAAGCCAACCTGGCCGATGTATTGAGCTGAGAGGAACCGCGGACGGGGCACCGCGGCCCCAACCGGTACCGGGCAGCACCCCTCCGTGCCCTGCCCACGCACCGGACGGCGAGGCCGGAGGAGCGGGCGTCAGGATGTGCCGCCATCGCAGGTTGCACCGGTGGGAGGCAAGCTGGGAGTGCGGCGCGTGCATGCGAACGGGGAGGCGGGCGGAGGCGGTCTCGTGGATGAGTTCGATGTGGACGCGGAACTGCAGCAGGCGCTGGACCGTCTGGCGCTGCTGGCGGAGGTCACCAAAGCCCTGGGGAGCACTCTGGACGCGGACGAGGGACTGCGGCGGGTGTGCAGGATCGTGGTTCCGCAGCTGGCGGACTGGTGCGCCATGGATCTGTTGGAGGGCGGCGAACAGTTGCGGCGCGTGTGTGTGACCCACCGCGACCCCGCGCTGCTGCACGGGTTGCTGGAGAGCTGCCTTCCGCTACCCGACGAAGCCACCGGTCCGCTGGCCCGGGTACTGCGGGGGGCCGGACCGCTGCTCCTTCGCCACGCCGAGCTGCCCGTCGAACAGAACGGCTCCACGTGGGGGTGGGACCTTCTGAAGGAGCTGGACGCGGACTCCGCAGTCATCGCACCCTTGCGGGCCCGCCGACGTGTGATGGGAGCGATCACCCTTGCGCGGACCACGCGCGAGCGGCCCTTCGGCGAAGAAGACCTCGGGCTGGCCGAGGAGCTGTCGCACCGCATCGCTCTGCAGGCCGACAACGCCCGTCTGTATCAGGCAGTGCAGGCCACGGCCGAACACCTTCAGCGCGCTCTGCTTCCCGAGCTGCCGCGCGTCGACGGCCTGGAGTTGGCGGCGCGCTACAGCCCCGCTCGCGCCGAGGCAGCCGAAGTCGGCGGGGACTGGTACGACAGCTTCGTCCTGCCGACCGGCGACACCACCCTGATCATCGGCGATGTCACCGGACATGACATGCGTGCCGCGGTCGCCATGGGTCAGTTGCGCAACATGCTCCGCGGCATCGCCTGCGACCGTCAGGAACCGCCCGATGCCATCCTGCGCCGCCTCGACATCGCCCAGCAGGTGGTGGGCCGGACGACCGCCACCTGCTTCTACAGCGTCATCCACGGCGCCAGAGGCGGTCCCTGGGAGCTCGCCTACTCCAGCGCGGGACACCTGCCTCCCCTGCTGGTCACCCGCGAGGGCGACACAGGCTACCTGGAAGGTGGGGCCGGTCTGATGATCGGCGTCGACCCCGATCATTTCCGCACTATGGCCACCGAGCCCCTACCGGCCCGCTCCACGCTCCTGCTCTACACCGACGGCCTGATCGAACGCCGTGACGAAAGCCTTGAGAGCGGCCTGACCCGACTGCGCCAGCACGCCGCGGCCCTGGCCCGCGAGCCTCTCCCGGCCATGTGCGACGAACTTCTGGCCGGTCTCCTGGCCGACCCATACCCGGACGATGTCGCTCTCTTGGCCCTGCGCCTGCCTCCCGCCGGAACCCCCGGATCCGAAGGCGCTGCACGGTTGTCGCAGGAGCCGACCGGTTCCGAGGCCGTCACCGTGCCCGTGGACTAGTGCCAACGCCGCGTGCTACGCCTGCTGATTGTCGACGGTGGTGATCCGGGCGACCGCTGCTGCCAGGTGCTTCTGCAGCGGATCCGGTAGGGGCGTCCCATTCACCGTGGTCACGACGTCCGCAGCCAGGCGGTGCAGCTTGGTGTTGGTGTTCTGGGAGGCCATGACCAGCACATCCCACGCCTCGTCGGCGCTCAGGCCGAAGGTAGCCATCAGAATTCCACGAGCAAGGTCGATCTCCGGACGCGTCTGCAGGGCTCGTCGAAGCTGAACGACCTCGCACCGGAGTCCGTCGTCGGCTGCGTCCTCCGCGCGCGGCTCGGACCGACCGGCGGCACGATCCGCACCCTCGCGCGCAGGTACGAGGAGGTCGGAGGTGCCCGTAAGGGCCAGCAGCCGTTCGGCCACGGGGCCGGCGGCCGTGACAACTATCGACTTCCCCTTGGTGAGTGCCTGCCGCCGAACGGTCAGCAGCACATTGAGTGCGGACCAGTCCCAGAACTCCAGTCCGCTGAGGTCCAGGTCCACGCCCTGGACCGGTCCGTCGAGGGCACTGTGAAGCGTGCTCTCGAGCATCTCGCTGTCCTCGAGGCGGAGTCCCCCGCTGAGGGTGACGAGGACACGGTCGCTGTCACGACGTGTGGCGATTGACGGTGAGGTGTCCTCGCCCTCGCAGGCGCTGCCGACTCGGCTGATGGACCGCGCTGCATAGGGCGGCTCCAGCATGACTGCCTCTCTATGGGTACTCGCCAATTACCTTGCTCTCAGCGTCGCGCCCTGTGGCGTAACACGTCAAGGTATACATGAATTTTATTTCGTTCTTTTGAATGCGCGAATGCTTGGTCGTATGATTCGGGGATGGTCGAAGTGGATGGATCGCCTGAGCCACATACCGGATGGACGTTCCTCACGAGTCACGCTCGTGTTCTGGCTACCATCGCCGACAACCGCAACGCGCGTATCCGCGACATCGCTGCACGGTGCCGACTGACCGAACGGGCCGTCCAAAAGATCATTTCGGATCTGGAGCAGGACGGCTACCTGTCCCACAACCGCCAGGGCCGCGGTAACACCTACCAGATCGACCCGAGCAAGGTCCTGCGCCATCCCGCCGAAGCCGGCCTTACGGTGGCCTCGCTCTTGTCGATGCTGGTCAGGGACGAGGTGGAGCGCCATGGAGTCGTCCACCAGGCCCGCTCCGAGCACTGAGCGCACTCAAGAGGTGACGTACGGGATGGCGGGGCGCGGACGCCGAGTGCGGTGACCGGCACCGCCAGAGCCGTGAGAGCGTTCCCTATGACCCAGCGTGTACGCGACGTCATGGCCGCGGCTTCCAGGACCGAAGCCGCACGTGCGCGGGTCATCGAGCGTTGTCAGGATCAGGACGGCTGCGGTCGCTGCAGCCCCTGAAGGAGCAGTTCGATCAGCCGGCGGGGGTCATAGCGGGGGTCGTCGTCACGTCCGATGCAGAGGTTGCCGATGCCGCGCATCAGTTCGTACGCCTGTGTACCGGGCCTGATTTCGCCGGCGGCGACCGCTGCGTCGAGCATCTGCTCGCAGACGGGCACCAAGCGGTCGAGGAAGTACGCGTGCAACGCGTCGAAGCCACTGTCCGATTGCAGCGCGTTGGCGAGTCCGTGCTTCGTCACCAGGAAATCGACGAAGAGGTCGACCCACTGACGGAGTGCCGCGAGGGGAGAGTCGGCGTCGGCCAGCAGGGACGGGCCGGCCTCGGCGCAGGACTCGACCTGGTGGCGGTAGACGGCCACGACGAGATCCGCCCGAGTCGGGAAGTGGCGGTAGATCGTGCCCAGCCCGACACCGGCCCTGGCCGCGATCTGCCGGATCGGCGCGTCGACGCCGGAGGTGACGAACACCTCGGCGGCGGCGGCAAGCAGCGTCTGCTCGTTGCGCTGCGCGTCGGCCCGCTTGCTTCGGGCCGACACCCCCGCGGACTGGCCTGCTGAGGGCACCACGCTCTCCTTCCGGACGACGATTGACTAAGCGGAACAGCGTTCCGTATTGTTCTTTCTGGAACAGCGTTCCGCTTCGGAGTCTAGCCGAGGCGGCGCCGTCCCGTACCCCTCCCCTGCCGCCGGCCGCATGAGGCCGGCGGCAAAGCCGTGGAAAGGGAAAGGCACCTCATGACTTCCGCAGCCGACACCGTCGGCGCACCCACTCCCGTCCTCTCGCTCAGTCCGGTGGTGCTGCCGGCTCCCGGCCGCGCCGTGGACCTGCACCTACGCGTCTCCGCCCCCGTGACCGGGGATGACCTGCCGGTCGTCCTCCTGTCGCACGGCCACGGACCCTCGAACAACCTCTCCTCGCTGAACGGCTACGCCCCGCTCGCCGACTACTGGGCGGCGCACGGCTTCGTCGTCATCCAGCCCACCCATCTGAGCTCGCGGACGCTGAGCCTGGACCCCTCTACCCCTGGGGCGCCGCTGTACTGGCGATCACGGGCCGAGGACATGCAGCGCATCCTCGACCGGCTCGACGTGATCGAGGCCGCCGTCCCGCAGCTCCGCGGACGCCTGGCCCACGACAAGATCGCCGTAGCCGGGCACTCGATGGGCGGCCACACCGCGAGCCTGCTGCTGGGCGCCCGGCTCACCGATCCCCAGGACGGAACGGAAGTGAACCTGGCCGAGCCCCGGATCACGGCGGGCGTACTGCTTGCCGCGCCCGGCAGAGGCGGCGACGCCCTCACCGAGTTCACGGCCGAGCACTATCCCTTCTTTCTGACCACGGACTTCTCCGCGATGACGACGCCCGCCCTCGTGGTCGCAGGCGACAAGGACACCTCACCCCACCTGACGGTCCGGGGCGCGGACTGGCACACCGACCCGTACCACCTCTCCCCCGGCCCCAAGTCTCTGCTCACCCTCTTCGGTGCAGAGCACGGGCTCGGCGGCGTCTCGGGATACGACGTCGCCGAGACCACGGACGAGAACCCCGAGCGAGTCGCCGCGGTCCAGCGGCTCTCATGGGCGTACCTCCGCACCGAGTTCCATCCCGCGGATCCCGCCTGGCAGGCAGCGCAGGACGCGCTGACGACCGGACCCGACCCGCTCGGACGGGTGGAATCCAAGTAGGCCCACCCGATGGGTGAGGACGCGCGCCGTAGACGCGCCACAGAAGTGCCCGAAACCCAACCCACGCGTTGCCGTCACGCTTCACGGAAATTGAGGAACACAGTCATGCAGTACCGCACCTTGGGCCGCACCGGTGTGCAGGTCAGCGCTCTCGCGCTCGGCGCGATGAACTTCGGCAAGATCGGACGCACCACCCAGGACGAGGCCACGGCTGTCGTCGATGCCGCTCTCGAGGCCGGCATCAACGTCATCGACACCGCCGACATGTACAGCGGCGGCGAGTCCGAGGAGATGGTCGGCAAAGCCATCGCCGACCGCCGCGACGACATCGTGCTGGCCACGAAGGCGGGCCTGCCCATGAGCGACGAGCCCAACCATCAAGGCAGCTCCCGCCGCTGGCTGGTCACCGAGCTGGACAACAGTCTGCGCCGCCTCGGCGTCGATCATGTCGATCTCTACCAGATCCACCGGTGGGACCCGCGAACCAGCGACGAGGAGACGCTGTCGGCCCTGACCGACCTGCAACGGGCGGGCAAGATCCGCTACTTCGGCTCCTCCACCTTTCCCGCGTACCGCATCGTGCAGGCCCAGTGGGCAGCCCGCGAGCATCATCTGAGCCGTTACGCCACCGAGCAGCCCAGCTACTCGATCCTGCAGCGCGGGAGCGAGACCCACGTCCTGCCCGTGACCGAGCAGTACGGGCTCGGTGTGCTGGTATGGAGTCCCCTGGCCTCAGGCTGGCTGTCCGGCGCGATCCGCGAAGGCCGGGACATCACCACCAACCGCTCCACGCTCATGCCGCAGCGCTTCGACACCGCCGTCCCCGCCAACCGGGCAAGGCTCGACGCCGTCGAAAAGCTGGCCGCAGTCGCCGACGAGGCCGGTCTGACCATGATCCAGCTCGCGCTTGGATTCGTGACCGCGCACCCGGCAGTGACCTCTGCCCTCATCGGCCCCCGCACACTGGACCACCTGAACGCCCAACTCGCCGCCGCCGACACCGTGCTCTCCGCCGACGTGCTCGACGCGATCGACGGGATCGTCGCACCGGGTGTCGACCTCGCCGCACACGAGAAGAACGACACTCCTCCCGCCCTGCTCGACCCCACCTTGCGGCGCCGCTGATCGCCCGGGCAGCGGGCCTTCAGCCGTCCGTCCGGCGGGAATTCGTGTGCGACGTGGGCCACCCGTGACCCTTGACACGGGTGGCGCGCCGCTGCATGGTTCCACCATTCGGTTGGTGTCTACCGAGTAGTGGAATCGACCTCGTCGCCAACACCGCGGAGTACCCGCATGAGACACCGCATCACGTCCTGCGTCGCCATGGGAGCCGGCGCCGGAACGTACAACCTGCTGCACCCTGAGCCCGCCCGCGAACTCGACGAGCGCAGGGCAATTACCGGGCCGGCCACCGGCGCCGAACTCATGGTGGCCGCTGACCGCCGGCGGCCCCGGGTGCTGGATGCAGGGCGCGACCATCCTCGCCCGCGTGAGCGAAGGGGTGCCCTCGCCCGCACCGTGCAGGCGCGCGACGCCGCCCTCCGCGGCGTCCCCTTACGGCAGTTACTCGAGCGAGCCCCCGACGACCGCGGCTCCGTCGTCACGCACGCCATCCCACAGACCACCACGGTGCCGATCCGTGGCGCGGCCCCCTCCTCTCCGGTGTCGTAGAAAAGGGTGCTACATGATCCTCGCCAACTATCAGCAGGACTACAGTCCAGTGGGTCATTCGCTCGGGCTGTCGTCCATCATCGCGATCCTTCCGTTGCTCGTCCTGTTCGTGCTGCTCGGCGTGGTGCGGATGAAGGCGTGGCTCGCCTCGCTGATCTCCCTGATCGTTGCCCTGGTGGTCGCGGTCGCCGTGTACTCGATGCCGTTTACCGACGCGCTCAACAGCGGGCTGCTGGGCGCCGCGTTCGGCTTCTTCCCGATCATGTGGATCGTCATCAACGCGATCTGGGTCTACAACCTCACCGTCGAAACGGGGCACTTCGACGTGCTGCGCAGGTCGTTCGCGTCCATCAGCGACGACCAGCGGGTGCAAGCGATCATCATCGCCTTCTCCTTCGGCGCCCTCATGGAGGCGCTGGCCGGTTTCGGCACGCCCGTCGCGATCAGTGCGGTCATGCTGATCGCCCTCGGCTTCAAGCCGCTCAAGGCCGCCACCGTCGCCCTGGTCGCCAACACCGCACCCGTGGCGTTCGGCGCGATAGCCGTGCCGATCACCACACTGGCGGGTGTCACCAGCCTGCCCGTGGACGACCTCGGCGCGATGGTCGGCCGGCAGACGCCGATCCTGGCGCTGTTCGTGCCGCTGGCCCTGGTGTTCATCGTGGACGGCCGAAGAGGGCTGCGGCAGACCTGGCCGCCGGCGGTGGTGTGCGGTGTGTCCTTCGCGATCTTCCAGTTCCTGTCCTCGAACTTCTGGTCCGTGCCGCTCGCCGACATCGTCGCCGCGCTCGCCTCCGCGCTGGCGGTCCTGGCGTTCACCCGGGTCTGGCACGCCGAGGAGACGTACCACGAGAGCGACGAGGACCATGGCGTCGACGGCGACCTCGGTGGTGCCGACGGCGGCTCCCGCCGGCCGCAGACCCCCGGTGGGGAACCGGCCCCCGGCAGCGGCGAGTCCACGGACAGCCAGGTGCTGACCCGGGCCCGCGCGGACGCCGACCGCGACACACACGACTCGCCGTTGGACGTCTTCAAGGCCTATGCGCCCTACCTGGCCATCATCGTGGTGTTCGTGCTGGCCACCCGGGTACCGGCGATCACCGGAAAGCCGCCGGCCGGGGTCGGGGCGACCGGTACCGGCCTGGAGTCGGTGACGCACATCGTCAACTGGCCAGGGCTGCACATCGTCAAGGCGAACGGCGACCCGGTCGCCACCACCTTCAAACTCAACTACCTGTCGGCGGCCGGGACCCTGCTGCTCATAGCCGGACTGATCAGCATGGTGTTGATCCAGGTCGGCCCGCGCCGCGCCCTGCGCGCCTACGGACGCACCCTGGACCAACTGAAGTTCGCGGTGCTCACCGTCATGCTGGTGCTGGGACTCGGCTACATCATGAACGAGTCCGGTCAGACCACCACCCTGGGTCTGTGGGTGGCCGGGGCCGGCGCGGCCTTCGCCTTCCTCTCACCGATCCTCGGTTGGCTGGGTGTTGCCGTCACCGGATCCGACACCTCCTCCAACTCCCTGTTCGGCGCCCTCCAGATCACCGCCGCCCATCAGGCCGGCCTGTCGCCCACCCTCATGGCGGCGGCCAACTCCTCCGGTGGCGTGCTCGGCAAGATGATCTCCCCGCAGAACCTCGCCATCGCCGCGGCCGCGGTCGGTTTCGAGGGCCGCGAGGGGATCCTCTTCCGCCGGGTCATCGTGTGGAGCGTGGTCTTCATGCTCGTCATGTGCGTGCTGGTCTACCTGCAGAGCACCTCAGTGCTCGGCTGGATGGTCGTGGACACGCCGGCAAGCCCCTGACAGGGACGTGTGACGCGGCCAGCACGTCGAAATATTGCATCCCTGCAGGTCACGGGGCTGATGCGAGGTCATGGCCATGATGTACGGCTGATCGGTCGTCCTCTCACGTAGGGAGAAGGGACGCCTGGACAGTGCAGACCTCGAAATCCCGATTCATGGCCTGTGACCTGCAGGTTCTCAACCGTCGAGGACAGCGGCACCCTGGAAGGAGAGAGGTGTGAAGGCGGGAGAGGAGGCGCGATGCGGACCAGTGACGAGATCTATCACCGCATCCGCTGGGACCCGCGGTTCGACCCGGCCCGGTTCGTGCTGGGTATCAGCCGGCGCGGGGATGGCCTCGAACGTATCCCGCTGACCTCCTTCGTGCCTGGGGGCGACATCCCGTGGCACCGGGTGGTGTTCATCGAGGCGGGCGGCGAGGTGGTCTGGGACCGGACCACGGGTGTGGACCGCTTCGACGCGTCGGGCGCCGGCCTGGTGCGGGAGCCGCAAGCGGATCTGAGCTTCGGCACGAGCTCCGCCAGGAGCGAGCCCGCCGGCGTCCTCGACGTGTGCCCGACGGCCCGCACGGCGGTGGCCTGGATCCCGCCTGCGGAGCTGTGGCCCCCGATCCAGGACATCCGCCGGGATCACGATCCGCAGATCCACCGCTGGCCGCCGCACGTCAATGTGCTCTTCGGCTTCGTGCCGGAGTCCGACTTCGAGCGTGCGGCCCCGCTGCTCGCCGCGGCGGCGGCCGAGGCGCCGGTCTTCACCGCCCGGCTGGACGGGGTGCGCACCTTCCGGCACAAGGCGTACTTCACCGTGTGGCTCGACCCGACGGCGGCCGGCGAGGCGCCGTGGGCGGACCTGTACCGCGTACTGCGGCAACGGTTCCCGCACTGTCGTGGGCCGGCCAAGAACTTCACCCCTCATCTGTCCCTGGGCCGGACCCGGGATCCGCGGCGTGTCACCGCCGACTGCGCCGCCCGGCTCGACGCCATGACAGCGACAGTCTGGGAACTCGTCCTGCTCGCACGCAGGGGCGACGGGCCGATGCGGCCACGGGCCACGGTCGCCCTGCGCACGGGCGAGGTCCGCCGGCTGCCCGCGCCCGGCCTCGAAGCGCCGGGCCCGGAGGACACCGACTGGCTCTCCAGGATCACCGACAGATGACGTACTCAGCCGGGCGAGGCATGGCGCCGCCCAGGCCGTCCCCGGACAGCCGGCGTCTGTGTCAGAAGTTGAACTGGTCGATGTTCTTGCTGTCGAACACGGTGGGCTGGCCGAGGGTGATGACGGAGTCCTTGCCGATGGTGAAGGTGCCCATGTCTCCGGCTTCGAAGGTTTCGCCTTGGGTGCCGGTGATCTGGCCGGAGGCGAGGGCGACAGTGGTGCGGGCGGCGAGTTCGCCGAGCTTGGCCGGGTCCCACAGCTCGAAGGCGTCGACGGTGCCGTTCTTGACGTACTGGCGCATGTCGTTGGGGGTGCCCAGGCCGGTGAGCTTGACCTGGCCCCTGTACTTGGAGCCGGCCAGGTACTGGGCGGCGGCCTTGATGCCGACGGTGGTGGGGGAGATGATCCCCTTGAGGTTGGGGTACTGCTGGAGCAGGCCCTGGGTCTGCTGGAAGGACTGCTGGGCGTCGTCGTTGCCGTAGGCGATCTTGACGAGTTGGACGTTCTTGTACTTGGGGTCCTTCAGTTCGTCCTTCATGTAGCCGATCCAGGTGTTCTGGTTCGTGGCGGTCTGTGCGGCGGACAGGATCGCGATCTGCCCCTTGTAGCCGATCTGCTGGGCGAGCAGTTGTACTTCGGTGCGGCCGAGGTCCTCGGCGCTGGCCTGTGAGACGAAGGCATTGCGGCAGCCGGTGTTGGTGTCGGAGTCGTAGGTGACGACCTTGATGCCATTGCTCATGGCCTGCTTGAGCGCGGTGCACAGGGCGCCGGGATCCTGCGCCAACACCGCGATCCCGTTCACCTGCTGCTGGGTGAGCGTGTTGACGTAGCTGACCTGGCCCGAGGTGTCCGTCGCACTGGAGGGGCCGACTTCCTTGACCTTGCTGCCCAGTTCGGTCAGTGCCTTCTCGCCGCCCTTGTCGGCTGAGGTGAAGTAGGGATTGTTGACCTGCTTGGGCAGGAAGCCGACGGTCAGCCCCTTCTTCGTCGCCGCGTTCGGGTCGGCGGTACCACCGGCGGCCTTGGAGCTGCTGTCGCTGGTGACGTCCTTCTTGGTGGTACCACCGCAGCCGGTGGCCGCGAGAGCGAGGGCGGAGACGGCGGTGAGGGCCACACAGGCACGTCGGAGTGACGACTTGCGCATAACGGCGATTCCGTACGGAGGGCAGAAGGGAAGGGAGACAGTCGGCACTACGGGGTGGGGGCGGCCGAGGTTTCGCGATCTGTCGGGGGCAGCCGAGAGGCCGTCCCACGGGCCGCACTGACGACGGCAATCCACGGAGCGATCCGACCGCCGTCTTCTGCGCCAACGACCTGCTCGCCCTCGGCGTCCTGCAGGCCATGTACGCCGCCGGGGTGGTCGTCCCGGACGACCTCGCCATCGTCGGCTACGACGACATCGAGTTCGCCGCCACGGCCGCCGTCCCCCTCACTTCGGTACAGCAGCCGGCCGTCACCATGGGCGCCCCGGCCGCGGAGCTTCTCCTGGAAGAGACCGAGGCCGAAGCCGGGCTACACACCCATGAGCACCGGCGGGTCGTGCTCCAGCCGGAACTGGTGGTCCGCCGATCCAGCGTCGGCGTGCACTGGCCACTCTCCCCCCGCCGGTTCGCAGGGTCCACCTTCGCGGAGGAAGGCACATCCAAGCATTCCAAAGTGGTGGTCAGCAGGCGAAGTTGCAGGGGAGGATGGTCGCCATGACGGCTGAAGGCTCCTCCATCGACTCCACCAAGCCCAGTATCGCCCGCGTCTACGATTACCTGCTCGGCGGCAAGGACAACTACGCCGTGGACCGGGAGATCGGCGACGTGTTCAAACGTGACCTTCCTGGTTCGGTGGCCATCGCCTTCGCCAACCGCGCGGCCCTGACCCGGGCGGTCGGGGAGATCGCGACGACCACCGGCGTACGGCAGTTCATCGACCTGGGCAGTGGTCTTCCTACCGCCGACAACGTCCACCAGGTCGCGCAACGGCACGCTCCGGAGTCCCGGGTCGTGTACGTCGACATCGACCCCCAAGTGCTGGTCCACGGCCGTGCGCTGTTGGAGGAGAACGACCGGACCCGGGTCGTCGCGGCCGATGTACGCAACCCCGAAGACGTCCGTACCCACCCGGACACCGTGGAACTGATCGACTTCGATCAGCCCGTCGCCGTCATGTTCAGCGCCATCCTTCACCACGTCAACGACGAGGAGGACCCGGCTGGAATCGTCCGCTACTGGCGCGACCGCGTGCCCTCCGGGAGCTACTTCTTCGTCAGCCACTTCCGTTCCGGCAACAACCCGGAGACGGCGGAGGCCGAGGGCGTCCTCCAGCAGACGTTCGGCCGCGGCCGGTGGCGCACCGACGAGGAGATCGCATCCCTGCTGGACGGCCTGGAGATCCTCGACCCCGGGATCGTCCCCGCGTCCCTGTGGCGCCCTGAGGTGGTCGACAGCCCGTTGAACAGCGGCGGCGAACGGGAACTCACCGTCTGGGAGCGTCTCATCGCCGCCGGACTCGCCCGGAAAGTCTAGGACTTGAGGGCGTCCGACGGTCCTGGACCACCCAGGGGCAGCGAAGGCACGTATCGGGGTGCGGCTCCGCCGCAGGCGACCGTCCCCGCCTCCGCCCGCGTCCCGGAATGGCCTCGGGCCCGTCCCGCGTTGCCACGAGCATGACGACGAATCCCCCGCGGCCCGAGGTGCTGCGCTACACCGCCTTCTCCAGCTCCCCCGACGGCGGAAACCCCGCCGGGGTCGTGCTGGACGCCACCGGCCTGGACGACAGCGACATGCTGGCCATCGCCGCCGACCTCGGATACTCGGAGTCCGCGTTCCTGACCGCGCCCCCTGAGGGCCTCGACGGTCCGGAGGGACGGGCGTACACCATCCGTTACTTCAGTCCCAAGGCCGAGGTGCCGTTCTGTGGGCACGCCACCGTCGCGACCGCCGTCGCGCTCGCCGAGCGGACAGGCCCTGGGGAGCTGACGTTCGCGACGCGTGCCGGCATCGTTCCGGTGGAGGTGGCCGAGGAGGGCGGGACGGTCAGGGCCACACTCACCAGTGTCGAGCCGCACATCGAGGAGATCGCCGACGCCGACCTCGCGGAGGCCCTCGCCGCGCTCGGCTGGCCGGCCGCCGATCTCGACCCGACCTTCCCGCCCCGCACAGCGTTCGCGGGCGCCCGCCATCTCGTTCTCGCGGCGGCGACGCGAGCCCGCCTGGCCGATCTCGCGTACGACTTCGCGCGCCTCGAAGCCCTTATGCACCGCTTGGACCTGACCACGGTCCAGTTGGTGTGGCGGGAGTCGGCCACCGTCTTCCATGTCCGTGACCCGTTCCCCGTCGGCGGCGTCGTCGAGGACCCGGCAACGGGAGCCGCGGCGGCCGCGTTCGGTGCATACGTCCGTGAGCTCGCCCTGGTCCCCGAGGACGCCGTTCTGACCCTGCATCAGGGCGAGGACCTCGGTCGCCCGGGCGAGCTCACGGTGACGCTGCACGCGGGTGACCCGCGGGTCCGCGTCAGCGGCACGGGAGTTCGCATCAGCTGAGGCGCGGTCAGGACGGCGGAGCACCTGTCGGTCAGGGGCCCCGCCTCCTGGCCGGCGGAAGGACTCGGCAAGGCGTGAGCACGGAAGGCGAGCACGGGATCGTCGGAGAGCTCGATCCCGGCGGTGATTCTCCCAAGAAGGGCGGGCCAGTCCTCCGATCGCGGTGACGGCCGTGGCGGTCCGTCAGGCGCGGCTCTGTGCCGGCTGCGGCTCCGGATCGGAGAGGTGCGCTGCAGCGCGGCGGGGAAGCAACAGCGGGGTCGCCAGCAGGAGCACGCCGGCCAGGCCGATGGCCGTACGCGGGCCGAGCAGACTGCCCAGCACGCCCCAGACGGCCGTCAGGAGCGCGGTCGAGGCCTTGGTCGTCACCGTCCACGCGGACAGCGTGCGGGTGACCCGGTCGGTCGCGGTGCGCTCGAGGCGGTAGGTGGCGTACACGGGGTTGAAGACCCCGCAGCAGAAGATGAGCCCGAGCTCGACGCCCATCACCAGCAGCAGTCCGCCGGTCCCCGGCCCCAGGAAGGCCAGGCCGACGGGCCAGATCGCGCGCAGTGCCCCGAACACGACCAGGACCCGGCGCTGCCCGAACCGGGTGACGAGCGGTCGGGCCAGCCGCGAACCGAGCAGCCCGCCGATCGAGGGCGCGGCGAAGGCGAGGCCGTACTGCCACGGCGCGAACCCGAATCGGCCGAGCATCAGCACGGCCAGCAGCGGCTCGGCCGCCATCACCAGACCGTTGAACAAAGCGGTGTTGAAGAACAGCGGACGCAGCGTCGCGTCGGCGAGGATGTACCGCCAACCGTCGAGCAGGTCCCCGGCCCGCATGCGCGGGGCCTCCCGGCGCTCGGGCCGTGGCTCGTGCCCGCCCGTCGCGCGGATGCCCAGGGCCGACAGCAGGTAGCTGACCGCGTCGGCCACCACCGTCGCCACCGGGCCGAGGAGCCCGATCGCCGCGCCGCCCATCGGCGGTCCGATGATCGTGGTCGTCCAGGCCGTGGACTCGAATCGGGCGTTGGCGACGAGCAGGTCCTCGGCCGGCACCAGCGTCTTCAGGTACGCGCCCGAGGCGGCGCGGAAGGTGATGTCGGCCGCCGCGACGACGACCGAGACCATCAGGAGCTGAAGGAAGGTGAGCACGCCGAGCGCGAACGCGGTGGGGATCGTCAGCAGCGCCGCGAACCGCACCAGGTCCATCGCGATCAGCACCGGCCGCTTGCGGCGGAACTCCACCCACGGGCCGAGCGGCACCGCCACGGCCGCACCCACCGCGACCCCCACGGAGGAGAGCGCGGCGACCTCGGCCGGTCCCGCGTGCAGCACCCGGATGGCGATCAGCGGGAACGCGCCGAAGGCGAGCCACGTGCCGAGCGCGCTGGTCCCGTACGCTCCCCAGAGCCACCCGAACCGCCGCCCCAGCCGATGTCCGAACAGTCGTCCCAGCCGGTGCCCGCTCCTCATGCCCGATGCCCCTCGCCACTCACCCGCACAACCGATCCGCGATCGGAAGCATCAAAGCGAGCACCATAGCCGGGGATCAAACAACCGCAGGACCGCCCAGCCACAACCAACGGTTGTACCTCTAGGGTATCGGGCATGGACCTCGACACCGTGCGGACCTTCGTCGCCGCCGCCGACGCGGGGCGGTTCCAGGAGGCCGCCGCCGAGCTGGCGGTCACCCAGCAGGCCGTCTCCAAGCGCATCGCCGCGTTGGAGCGCACCCTCGGCGTACGGCTGTTCACCCGCACCGCGCGCGGTGCCGAGCTCACCATCGACGGGCAGGCGTTCCTGCCCCACGCGCGCGAGCTGCTGCGCGCCGCCGAGCGCGCGATCGCGTCCGTGCACACCGGCCGACGTCCGCTGCGCGTCGACGTGATCGCCTCGCGCGGCGCGGCCTCGGGCCTGATGCGCGGATTCCACCGCGCGCACCCCGAGATCGACCTCGACGTGGTCATGCTGTTCGACATCGAGACGGCCGTCGCCGCCATCCGGTCCGGCGCGATAGACGCGTCCTTCCGCGCCGTGGCCGTCCCCAGCCGGCCCCTTCCCGAGGACATCGAGTCCGTCCGGGTGCTCGACGAGCCGCTCCAACTCCTCACCGGCCCCGCCCACGCGCTGGCCGGCGCCCGGTCGGTGACCGTCGCGCAGCTCACCGGGCACCGGATCTGGATGCCCGGCATCGTCCCCGGTACCGAGTGGGCCGCCTATTACGACGACCTCGTCGCCGAGTTCGGCCTCACCATCGAGGCGACCGGCCCCAACTTCGGCTCCGACGCGCTCCTCGACACCATCGCCGACACCCCGGCCCTGGCCACCTTCATGGGCGAGCACACCCGCCTCGTCTGGCCCGCCGGCCACGGCCTGCGCCGCATCCCGGTGACCGACCCGACGCCCGTCTACCCGCACTCGCTCCTCTGGCACCGCGACAACCCCCACCCAGCGCTGCCCACTCTCCGCGCCCACCTCGCCGCCACGGCAGCCGGCCACAGCGCCGCCGGGACCTGGGCACCGGACTGGGTGCTTCCGAACTGAACGCCGCCGCGTCCTCGATCAACGCGGCCGGTCACGACGAGGCGTTGAAACGCGCTCCGCGGACATTGGTCGGTCCCGGCGCCTCGGCGTACCGAGGCACCGGGACCGACCCCGATCGTGGACGTCCCAAGGCCCTGCCCGTCAGCCTGCGTAGGCCTCGGATACCTTGAGGGTGTCCTCGTAGAGGTACATCTTGACGATCTTGTCGTCTGCCACCTGGAGATGCATGGCGACGGGCATCTCGTAGGTTCGCCCCGTGCTCTTCGCGACGCGCGTGAACCGGCCCAGCATCACCGCGTGGTCGCCGTCGACCAGCAGGGCCTCTACTTCATCGACGTTCTTGTCCGGAACGATGTTGTCCACGAGGGTCCGGAGGTAGTCGGCCACATCACTGCCTTTGGAGCGCTTTCCCGTCCAGGGCAGCGACGGCGAGCCGGGGACGTACCAGTCGATGTCATCCGCGAACACCTCGGCGACTGCATCCGGGTCTCCGGCGGCCAGCAGACCGAAGAACCTCTCCACAACCTCACGTGTTTCCATGATCTGGACCTTTCAGAACGGGGGCCTGGAGCCCCCTCCAGGGCGATGGAGCAGTGTGCGAGTTGCCGGTTTCGTACTGCCGTGGCGGCACACAGGAGGCCGGGGGCACCCATGGATAAATCTTGGACAAACTACTCACGACATTGTCTGTGCTTCGAACGGCTGCCGACGCGAGCCGCCCAGGACCGGGATCAGGCCACCGGTCCGCGGGCGGCGAGGTGTTGCAGGCGGGCGGCCGTGCCGTCCCGATGAGCGCGCCACAGCCCGTACTTGGCCAGCAGGCCGTTCGAGGCCGTCAGCAGGGTCTTGTACGGTGGCGCGGCCAGCCCCTTGGACGTGTGGGGGGCGTAGAGGACGCCTTCATCGCTGACGGTCAGCCAGCCGGTGAGCGTGCGCATGCTCAGCCCGATGCACTGCGGCCGGAAGCTGTGGGCGAGGAACCCGGCTCGCCGCCCGCCCGGCGGCAACAGCCCTGGGGGCACGTCGAGGCGCAGCCCCGCGTCCTCATGTCCGGTGACCGCCACGGGAAGGATGACGGGCAAGCCGTCGCCGCCGCGATAGGCCAGCACCCGGTGCGGCAGCTCGCCGATCTGCCGCGCGAGCGCAGCGACATCGACGCGCGGGCCCGTACCGTTCTTCGGCGGCTTCTGCTCGGGCGGAGCGTCCGGCCAGGCGGCACCCGTGACCGTCATCGCACCGCGGGCCGCCAGGTCGGGCCAGACGGCAGCGCGCTCGACCTTGACGTCGACGAAGACTCGCTCCTGGTGGTATTCGCGAAGCAGCCAGTCCCATACGGGGCCGCGCTTGGTCTCTCCGAGGAACGGCTCGGAGGCGCGCATCAGCTCCGCCAGACGTTCCGGTGACGGGCGCAGGTCGACCGATGCGGTGCCTTGAGCGAGCGCGTACGAACTGCTCGCGGCAAAGCCGTGCTCACGCGTGTGGTAAGCGAGTGAGACGCGCGGGTCCCGCAAAATGCGTTCCAGTTTCTTCGGGAAGCCGAGCGACGTGGTGAAGGAGAGAGTGCCCGCCTCCCGGTCTGCCAGGCCCACCGGCGAGACGCTGGTCACCACGGTGCCGCCGGCTGGGGTGCCGTAGGCGACCGCAACGGTGAGGTCGCCTCTGATCACAGCGTCCGCCGGGTCCGGCCACCCGACGGGAGCGGACGTCACGACCCGGTCCCGCGGAGGATCCGGAGGTCGTCCACCGCCTGGCGGCGCATGGCGGGGAGGAGTGGGCGTACCGGCTCCGGCAGGCCGGCGAGCACGAGCTCGACCTCGGCGGGCGGACCGACCTCGTCGAGGAATCCGACCATCAGATGTCCGGCCACGGGCGGCGTGGTCGCAATCACCCGTTGCGAGAAGTCCGTCCATTCCGCGGGGGTGACGTGGTCGCGGAGTGCGGGGAAAAGAATCGGCTCTTCATGGGCCAGGTGGGCGTGCACCGTGTCGCGTACCGCGACAGCCGCGTCGTGCAGCGCGGCCCGGGCTTCGCCGCCCGCGTCGCCGTCACCCTCGTCGGCGCCGGTTCGGCCTGCGGCAACGTCCTCACCGGCTCCGTTGTCGGCCCGGCTGTCGCTCACGGCCACGGCAGCCAGTCGATCGAGCGCCGCATCCAGTCGCTCGTGCTCCTCGCTCAGCGCACCGAGCCCGTCCGCCGTGGCCGGCGCGGCCGCGACGATCCGCGGCCACAAGTCTTCGTCCTCGGTCTCATGGTGGTGGCGCAGGTTCACGACGAGGAAGTCGCGCAGCTGCGCCAGTGCGCCGAGCGGTACTGCGGGGTGGGCGGCGGCCTCGGCCAGCAGGGCGGTGGCCACACGGTGCACCTCATGGGCGAGCCGGGTCTCGGTGACCGCCACGGTGGAGTCCTTGGGGGGATCTGTAAGCATGGAGTGCAACGTATTCATTAGATGGCTCTATAGTCAATAATGTCACGTACAGCGATGGCGATAGACTGCGGCGGTGACGACCCGGAAGTACAACTCACCCCGCCGCGCGGACTCGGCCGCAGCGACACGTGAGGCCATCCTGAGCAGCGCGCACGCGCTCTTCCTGACCCGCGGGTATGCCGGGGTGACCATCGGGGAGATCGCGGAGGCGGCGAAGGTCGCCGTGCCGACCGTGTACAGCAGCGCCGGGAACAAACCCAGCATTTTGACGGCCCTGCTGGAGCCAGCCCTCACGGACCCGGCCGTCGCCGGCACCCTGGCCGCGGTCGAGGCCAGCGACGATCCACGCGCCGTGATCGAGCTGACTGCCGAGGGGACCCGCCTCACACACGAACGCCACTGGGAGCTCGTATACGGACTCTTCTACCGGAATCCCCCGGGGGAACCCGCCGTCAAGGCGGTACTGGACAGGGGGGCGGACGACTACGTCCAGGCCCTGACCCGCGTGGCCGATCGCCTCGTGGCACTCGACGGCCTCCGCGCCGAGGTCAGCCAGGCGGAGGCCATCGACCTGCTCTTGTTCTACCTCGGCCCGCACGCCTGGATGACGCTCGTGGGCGAACGTGCTTGGTCATTCGACCGGGCCCAGGCCTGGATGACCCGTTCCGCCTGCCAGGCACTCCTCAACGACTCCTGAGCGAAGTCCGTCGGGGATGCGCGTGGAGACGGAAGTGCGTGCTCGCGGCTTCCTCGATGACGGGGCCCGGCTGGGGTACAGGAGAACTGGGTCAGTGGGCCGCTTCGACGTACGACGCCAGGTTGGCCAGCGAGGAGGCGATCCCGGCCTCGTGGACCGCCTGGTCGATGCCAGGTGGCACGTCCGTGGCGGTGACGGTCACCTCGGTCCCCTCACTGGAAGCGGTCAGGTGCCAGGTCATCGTCATGGTGCCCGCGTACGAGGGGTCGTCGGCCTCGAACACCGCCCGCTGCACCACGCGTTCAGGTGGCCCCAGGTCGGCGAACTCGACGTCGACGACATCCGTCGCATCCGACGTCTTGCCGGGGCTGTCGGTGGGGTCGAGGTAGGTGAGGACCATGCGGAATCCGCCGCCGGGCCGAGGGTCCCACTGCTCGATCCGCCCGCGCATACCGTCCGGCGGCAGCCAGACCTCGAGGGACTCCCGGTCGAGGAGGGCGCCGTAGACCGTCGCGGGTGGCGCCGCGATCATCCGGCTGGCATGGTCGGTCCTTCCCATGCCCCGATTCTACGACCGAGATTCCCGCCAGGCCCATCCTCATCGACCAACCCGCCGAAAGAACCGGCCTCGAACCAGCACACGACCAACAAGTCGCATGACGCGGCGATCCAGGGGCTTGACGGGTGCTCAGGCCGAGTCCTGTGTGGTGCCGGCTCGTTGAGCCGGTCCCCTGAGGGGACGTACCACACACCACGGCTGAAGGCTGCCGCCGCACGCTGGGCCGAAGTCCGGCGAACGCGTTCGTCACGGTCAGACAAGCCGGTCAGCGGACCCAACCTTCGCGGTACGCCGTCCAGTCCGTCTCCGTCGCGGCGAAGTCCACGTACAGTGCGACGCCGAATCGGGTGCGGGCCGCGTCGGTGCGGGAGAGGCCGAGGCGGGCGCCGCGGACGGCGGCGGTGACTGTTTCGGCGGACGCGTGATGGCCGATGTCGTCCTCGTGGTAGAAGGGCAGGCCGATCAGCAGGTCCGTCGAGGGCGGGGTCACTTCGAGGGCCAGGGAGGTCTGTTGGGCGACGTACCCTCCGTACAGGCTCTCCAGCGGCAGTGCCGTGTCGTACGACATCACCGCGATCTGGTCGACCCGGCGCGCGACTTGGCCGAAGTACTCCTGCGACCACCACTTGGGGTGTCCGGCCAGGCCGCCCGCCACGGAGTGGAGTGCGGGGAGGGGGTCGATCTGGGGGGCGGACACCGAGAGCGGGGCGTGGTCGGCCAGGGTGACGCGGTGCAGAGCGTCGAGGAGGGTCAGGTAGTTGCGGTCGCCGGAGTGCAGGGGCTCCAGGTCGAAGTGGGCGCCGTCGAAGCCGACCGCCAGGACCTGACGGGCGGAACGCACCACAGCGACCCGCGTCGCCGACCGCTCCAGTCGCAGGCCGACCGGTCCCTCACTCGCGAGCTTGTCGCCGAGCCAGGCCTGGACGCGTACGCCGGGTAGCTCGCGGTGTACGGCCTTGATCAGCCATGGGGCGTTCCTGTAGGCCGACTTGGGGAGCGTGCCGTCGTGTGTCAGCGGGCCGGCATGCACGTACAGGTCGCGGATTCCGGTGCCGCGCAGGCGTCGCGCGAGCGCGTCGAGGTCCGTGTTGCTCTTGCGTCCGTCGACCCAGGCGTGGCCGAGCCAGAGCGCGTCCCGATTCCGGGTGTACGTCCCCGGCGCGGGGTCGCCCGCGTAGTTCAGCCGGAGGGCGACTGCGGCGGAAAGAGTGCACACGAGGAGGGCGAGCACCAGACCGAGGGCGATCCGCCGGGTCCAGCGAAGCCAGGCGCGACGGGGCGTACCGTTGCCGCGGAGCGGCCCGGCCGACCCGCGCCGGGGGCCGGCCTCATCGCCGGACTCGTCCGTGAGTTCCTGACCCGTCCGCTCCGTGTCCATCCCCGTATCCCACTCACGCACTTGCGGACATCACCCTCGGGCTGCGACCGCAGGGGCCGGTCCGAGGTGGTCGAACAGGCGAGGAGTGCCTCTGGGTCGCGACGATAGCATGGTGATCAACTGTGGTGTCTCGACCGACACTTCACCAAATGCCTCCGAGGACGCCCCGGCCTTCAGGACTCCGTTGGGAAATCCGTGAAACGGCCGCATAGGCGGTGCTTATGCGGCCGTTTCACGGATTTACCAACGGAGTCCTTCAGCTGGGGGAGGATTAAAAGT